>CAYUVK010000157.1:4306-7478 GCA_964448105.1 uncultured Ignavibacteriaceae bacterium | reverse complement strand
AAATACTAAGAGTGGTTATTATAAATTTATGGAAAGAGATGTCTGGGACTTTGCCGTAGTTAGTGTAGCTGCGGTTTTAACCAAAAACGGTAATTCTTTAAAGAACGGTAAAATTGCATATGGTGGAGTTGCGCCGGCCCCGTGGCTGGATAAAAACATTAACAGCAGTCTTAAAGGTTTACCTTTGGATGATGTTTCAATTGAAAAAGCAGTATCTCAAGTTTTTAAAGATGCTGATCCTTTAGAACAAAATGAATATAAAATTCCTCTCACAAGAAATATAACAAGGAAGATGATTAAAAAATTAACTGCTTAATTGGTTTGTCGTGTGTAGTTTGTTGTCTCTTGTTAGTTCAGTTATATGATCATTCAACCATACTTCCATACGAAAGTATGTCTAAATGAAACTGCTTAGAGTAAATGTTAGCCCAACACATGCAATAATGCAAATATAGGTTATAATATAGAATTTGCTTTATGAATATTAATACTCTTCTTGTCGCTGCCGGTTTATCATCCAGGATGGGGAAATTTAAGCCTCTTATTCTGTTCCAGGATGAACCGATAATAATATCAATTATTAAAAAATTATTGCCGATAAGTAATAAGATTTTCATTGTTACGGGTTTTAAAGAAAAAGAAATAATTACAACAATTGAAGAATACTTTCAAAAATCAGTATTAAAAAATAAAATTGTATTTGTTTCCAATCTTGAATTTGAAAAAGGAATGTTCACTTCCCTGCAAGCAGGATTGAAAAAAGCAAAGGATTGTGACTGGCTTTTATATCACTTTGTAGATCAGCCGCAGCTCCCGCAAAATTTCTATACTGATTTTATTGCTCAGATAGATGATAAATATGATTGGATTCAACCGGCTTATAAAAGTAGAAAAGGACATCCATTATTAATAAGAAATTCTTTTTTTAAAAGTATAGTTAAAGCTGATGAAAATTCTTCATTAAAAGAATTAATTCGTGTAAGCAATGCAAATAAAATAATATGGGATTGTAATTATAAAGAAATCCTAAATGATATTGATACACCTGAAGATTACAAAGAATTAATAAGATATAAATTAATATGAATCTTTATAAAGAAATATTAGAATTAGAAAAGAATAATCAGCCATTTGTTATTACAACTGTTGTTAGTACAAGCGGCTCGGTTCCCGGGAAAGTCGGATTTAAGATGCTGATAAAAAATGACGGCACAACTATAGGAACTGTCGGCGGGGGAGCAATTGAAGTTGAAGTAATAAAGGAAGCGACTAAAAGACTATCAACCGGTGAAAGTGGAACCAAGGAATACCTATTATCAGATAATGAATCATTGGAAAAAACCGACGCAACAGTTGTTCCTATGAAGTGTAGCGGGCAGACGGCTGTCTATTATGAAGTTCATGGCAGTTTAACAACTATATACATATTCGGTGGCGGGCATGTGGGACATGCGTTGCTTTATTATTTAGCTCCACTTGGCTTTCATACTATTTTAATTGATAATAGAAAAGAATTTGCCTCATCTGAAAAAAATCCATTCGCTAAAGAAATTATTTATAAAGAATATTCGGATTTTATAAATGAATTTACACCTCCTGCAAAATCATTTGCCGTAATGCTTACACATGGACATAAATATGATTATGAAATACTAAAATCTATTTATAAAAGACAATTAGATTTTAAATATGTTGGAGTTATTGCGTCCAAATCAAAAGCATCCGCAATGATTCATGATTTGAAAGAAGATATGAGTAATGATATTGACCTTTCAAATCTCCATATGCCGATTGGACTAAAAATTGGCGGGAATACTGCTGAAGAAATTGCATTATCAATTGCTGCTGAAATACAATCGATAAAATATTCTCAACTTTTAATATCTTAAGTACGTAATCTGAAGTCAGCAACTCGAAATAAATTTTTATTTCAACAAAATCATTTTTATGGTCTTAGTAAATTTATTTCCTGACCGAAGTGAAACTGCTTCAACAGTTAAGAAATACAATCCTGAGGATAAATCAGCTGCATTCCATGTTAAATTATAATTACCTGCAGGTTTAATATTATTTGTAAGCTCTGCAATTTGCTTACCTAATATATTATAAACATTTATTCGAACCCTGCTTTGTTCCGGAATATAATAATTAATCTTGGTAGAAGGATTAAAAGGATTTGGATAATTCTGTTCTAAATAAAATTTTGAAGGAGTTCCTGTCTTATTCTCTACAACATCTGTTGCAGTACCTAAATCGAGGTATTTAATTGTTTCCGATTGATAAACTTCTTTTGTACTTGTGCTTTGTACAAACACAACAACTTTTAAGCTGTCAGGATTCCAACTGTTATCAAGATCAATAGCTTTATCAACTTCTTTTGTTTGATTATTCTCAATAGATAACGATTCTCCTTCAGGAGAAGGTAGCATTTTTCTCATTACATTTTCATGTCTTGAAACACCATTTCTGCCTAGGTAATGAATATTTTCAACAACGACAAAATGTATAACAAGATCAGTCTGGCTAATATCTCCATTACGTGTTATTTCTGCTTTAAGATTTATTTTACCGCTGTCAGTTATCCCGGATAAAATAATTTTAAACGGGCTCGATATAGAAACTAATCCATCTAATGTTCCGCCCCAAGTATTGTATGAATTCGGTTGTACTTTACCATCGAAAAATGCATCCGGAGTACCTGAAAAAGGTCCGTAATAATTATTTCTTGCCGATGGGTCAGGAGTATTTGCCTGGTATAATGGATCATCACTATATGGAAATGACATATGGTAAAATATAAAGCTTACATGTTTTGCACTGGAGTCGTTATATTCAAAAGAAGTTAATGCTGTAAGTGCAGGCGGGCATTGAGGACAGTGTGAATTTGTGAATACTTCAATTAATACTTTTCTTTGTTCCTGCCCAAAACTTATTGATGATATTAAATATAAAATAAATGAAAATATGAAAATATTTTTCATCATTATCTCCAATCTATAATTATAATTATAATTGACTTAAAATTGTTACTCTTAAACCCTCAAAAGGTTGAATATATTTGCAAATTCCATTTGAACATACTTGCCCACCACGTTCATCTCCATATGATAGTGTTATTGTATGAGAATTTTCTAACCTATATCCTAATTCTCCAATTAACCAATTTTTTCTT
>CAYUVK010000157.1:0-4296 GCA_964448105.1 uncultured Ignavibacteriaceae bacterium | reverse complement strand
CGAACCTATAAATGTTATAAGCTGATTAAAATATTTATCATTAGTACTGCCGAATTTATTTCTTACCAACTCATGTTCAGATTGAACAGTAAGAGAAAAATCCTGAGAGAAAGTATTTTGAAGTTGTACAGGGACAACAATGGAAGTAGTAACAGTTGAACTTTTATCTGACGAAAATTCATTAAAAAAAGTTTCCTGTCTTAAAGCGAATGCTAATCTAAATGAAGATGAAGAAGCATAATAATGTTCACCTTCAATAAATAATTCATAATAGGGGAACAGTTCCTTTTTTGTTGAGGGTAAAAAACTTGCTGATCTTTTAACTTTTGTAAATGTAAATCCATCCGGGTTTAAATTATAACTGTCATGTTTACTGGAAAGGCTGGAATTAAAATTAATAGTTGTATTATCCGAAACAGAATAAAAAGCATCGATTTGAAAACCTACTTCATCATTAAAATCAACTTCGTGAAGAGCTCTTGTTAACAAAGTATAAGAATATTCTTTTTGTACAATTGGCGGGTTTTGAAAAGGAAGCATTCTTGTTGGGCGTGCTGCATCTGTACGTCCGTAAGGATCTAAAATATCGAAACTGTAATTTTTATAATCCAAAGTAACTCCATAACCACTTCCGAAATAAGATAATGCTCCATATAAACCGCTTCCGTTTGAAGTATAATGATCTGATGTTACATTAGTCCATTTATGAGACCAATCGAGATATAAAGAAATATCATTTAAATTAAGAGATAGATATGCTTCGGGAATTTCAGCTTTGATATTTTTAGCTGGAAGCCCGGAATTTATTTCTCCTTGAGGAATGATACCTTCGGAATAAATATAACTTCCCCCTATTAATAATTCTGCAAAGGGAGAAATCTCAACATTTCCGCCTCTAAATTTATAAACTTCGTTCCTTACAAAATTGATGGAATCTCTAAAATTAATTGTCCCTCCGAGTATTATAGCATTATAAAAATCAGACGAGTATTTAAATTTTATTCCATCCATCCAGGTATCATATGCTAACCCTCTGTTTTCAAAAAGATTTAGAGACAGGCCTCTTCCAAATAAAGTTGATGAATTGCCGGCACGTATATATACATCGTCTTTATTATATTCTATAAATCTTCTGCTGATTCCTTTTAAGGTTTCCCCGATTTCCGGGGGTTCATCGTAAAGTAATCTAAAGCCAACAAGAAAATTTTCGGGAAGAGAAATTCTCACATCGGTTAAGTTTTCAAAATATGTTTGCGGTATTTTTATATTACCCAATATTCTTTCTCCGTTTCCATATCTAA
Organism: uncultured Ignavibacteriaceae bacterium; assembly: GCA_964448105.1. GTDB lineage: Bacteria > Bacteroidota > Ignavibacteria > Ignavibacteriales > Ignavibacteriaceae > CAVQBP01. Next base: position 2,995 of record CAYUVK010000157.1, on the reverse strand, counting down.
ATAAGTTAGAAACAGACGGGACAACATCTTGCGAAAATGATAATTGAGTTAAACATAGACTAATTATTATGAAAAATGATATAAATTTATATTTCACTTATCACCCGGGATTAGTTTCCGTATTTCTTCCTCAAGTTTTATTTCGTCTCCTGGTAAATAACCAACATTTTTATAAACAATATTCCCATCGGTATCAAACAAAATAGAATAAGGTATTGATTGACCATTCATTTTTTGCAGGTATTGAAAACCCGGATCAAGTGCTATTGGAAAACTTATTCTATGCGAAGAAATATAAGCTCTTACCTTTGAAACACTTTTAGGCGAATCCTGGTTGATACCTAGAATTGTAAATCCTTTATCTTTGTACTTTTCATAAATTTGATTTAAATGCCTCATCTCTTCTTTACAGGGCTCACACCATAAAGCCCAAAAATTTACAAGCACGGGTCCTTTAGAGTATAGTTTATCAAGTTCCACTCTCTTATTATCAATTGTAGAAATCGTGAAAGAAGTCTTTTTTTGTGCTGAAAAGTTAGCAGATAGAAATAAAACTAATATTAATAAGTAAGAATATTTCATGTTATTCATTATTTATGATTTTAATTTAAAAAAATAATTAATTACGATTATAAAAGAATGACGAAATTGTAACGTTTTTGTAACATTTTTTTTGTGATTGAGTAAACGTTTCAATTATTGTGGAAATATTAAACAAAACAGTTGTTAAAATCTTAAACATGTTTTGCATATTCTTTTGTACAATAAAAATTTGAAACTACTAATTTAAATTTGTCATCAAAGAATTAGTTTTACTTATGTTAGTCTTTTTACATGTATAATCGGGACTATATTTTTTATTAAAATATATATTTCTTTCTTTATTCCATTCTCTTAATTTGCAAAACACGTTTCACTATTAGGAAAAATTTTCAGTCATTTCCTATAACAGGATTCAAATTTAATCAAATCAAAAGCTTTTTATTTACCATTCCGAATGGCATTTAATATGCCTAATTGATGAAACCTAAAAAATAGGGGAACAAAAATGCACAACAAGATTTTCAAAAAATATACACCCGAAGAACAAAGTTGTTTGATACCATTGCTGCAGGAAGTTCAGAATATTTACAATTACTTGCCTGAAAATGCACTACAGGATGTTGCTGATTTTTTAAACATTCCTTTGAGCAGAGTTTATGGTGTTGCAACATTTTATAACCAATTCAGACTTAATCCTGTTGGTAAAAATATAATCAAAGTCTGCCGCGGAACTGCTTGTCATGTAAAAAATTCGGCAAATGTTCTTTACGCTATTGAAACTTCATTAAATGCCAAAGCGGGGGAAACCACAAGGGATAAGAAATTTACAATTGAAGTTGTGAATTGCATAGGCGCATGCAGCATTGCACCGGTTATTACCGTTAATGAAGATTTTCATGGGAGAATTACAATTAAAGATATTCCCAAAACATTAAAGAAATATTCGGCAACAGAAAAATCCGGCAAAATTGATGGTGAACCTGAGGTGAGTATAGCATGAACACTTTTTTAGATAAATGCTGTGATAAATGCTGGCATAATAACCAAACTCAATGTGAGTTGTTTATTCAATGCTGTACTGATGGACCCCTTTGTCATCATGATGAAAATTGTAAAGCAAAGTATGAAAAAATTAATAAAGAGCTAAAATATATTAAGCATGACATCCCTGTAATTTTTATTGGCATGGGTACTTGCGGTTTAGCTGCCGGAGCACAAAAAGTAGAAGAAGCAATAAAAGCAGAATTAAAAAAATTAAGTATTGATGCGAAGATTGAATCCACAGGCTGCGTTGGTTATTGTGCTAAAGAAGTAATTGTTGATATAAAACTCCCGGCTAGTGAAAGAATTTCATATTGTGAAATTACGCCTAAGTTAGTTCCCCGGCTTATTCAAAAAACCCTTGTCGAAAAAGGAATTTTTACGGAAAAACTCTTAGGTGCTTATTCGGAAAGTAATAAAAATATTCAATCAATTAACCAGGTGCCTTTTTTCAAGAACCAATTTAAAGTAGTATTAAAAAATTGCGGGGTAATTAACCCTGATTCAATTGATACTTATATTTCATTTGGCGGATTTAAAGCATTAGATAAAGTTATAAGATTATTCAAGCCCACCGAAGTTGTTAAAGAAATTATCAACAGCGGTTTAAGAGGAAGAGGAGGTGCCGGCTTTCCAACAGGTGTGAAATGGGATCTTGCTCTCAAGCAAAATTCCGACATTAAGTATCTAATCTGTAATGCTGATGAAGGGGATCCCGGTGCATTTATGGATCGTTCCGTCCTGGAAAGCGATCCTTTTAAAATAATCGAAGGAATGTTAATTGGTGCTTACGCAATTGGAGCTACGGAAGGCTTTATCTATTGCCGTGCCGAATATCCTTTAGCAATAAAAAGATTGGAAAATAGTATCCAACAATGTAAAAATTATGGATTACTTGGTGAAAATATTCTTAACAGCAATTTTACTTTTAATCTAAAAATAAAAAAAGGAGCCGGTGCTTTTGTATGCGGTGAAGAAACTGCATTGATTGCATCTATTGAAGGTAAAAGAGGAATGCCGAAACCCCGTCCGCCTTACCCAAGCGTTTCCGGTTTATGGGGAAAACCAACAGTTATAAATAATGTTGAAACTTATGCAAATATTTCTGAAATAATAAATAAAGGTTCTGATTGGTTTGCTTCAATAGGTACTGGTACAAGTAAAGGAACAAAGGTTTTTGCGTTAAGCGGAAAAATAACCAACTCCGGTTTGGTTGAAGTGCCGATGGGAGTTACACTAAGAGATATTGTATTTTCAATTGGCGGTGGAATTCCGAACAATAAAGAATTTAAAGCTATACAAATCGGTGGACCTTCAGGTGGTTGTCTGCCTGAAAGTGTTATTAATACCCAGGTGGATTATGAATCACTAAAAAAAGTTGGTGCGATGATGGGTTCGGGTGGATTTGTGG
>CAYUVK010000156.1:0-7513 GCA_964448105.1 uncultured Ignavibacteriaceae bacterium | reverse complement strand
GGGAACCGGCGGAAAGGTATCGTTTGAAACTGTTGCCGAACAACTTGTTTATGAAATAGGTGATCCGGCATCGTATATAACTCCAGATTGCGTAGCAGATTTTTCTTCAATTAAACTTGAAGATCTTGGAAATGATAGAGTGCGTGTTTTCGATGTTAAAGGAAAACCGGCTACAAATTTTTATAAAGTATCATGCTCCTATGCCGACGGTTATTCTTCAGTTGGAACACTTACATATTCTTGGCCTGAAGCCTTAACAAAGGCAAAAGCAGCAGATCAAATTTTAAGACAAAGATTGAACAATCTCAATTTGCAATTTGATGAAATTAATACTGAATTTGTCGGTTACAATGCTACTCACGGACCACTTTCAACAGAAATCGATGAAGATAAAATCAATGAAATTATGCTAAGATTTTCCGTTCGCTCAAGGGACATTGCATCTGTTCAACGATTTGGATTTGAAATTGCACCTTTGGTTCTTACAGGTCCGCCAAGCGTGACGGGATTTGCAGGCGGAAGACCAAGACCAAAAGAGGTTATTGCTTATTGGCCGGCTTTGATTCCCAAAATACTGGTTGAACCTCAAGTGAGGATTTTTTCTTTATCCTGATTTTTTTTCAGGATCTTTGTTACTTATGAAAAACTATTATATTTATATATTGGCAAGTAAAAATAAAGTCCTTTATATTGGCATGACTAATAATTTATATAGAAGAATTTATGAACATAAACAAAGGTTAGTTGAAGGATTTACAAAAAAGTATAATGTGGATAAAATTGTTTATTACGAAGTTCATCCTGATTTAAAAAGTGCAGTTAAAAGAGAAAAGCACCTGAAAAATTGTCATCGACAGTGGAAAATCAACTTAATTGAATCGAAAAATAAAGAATGGAAAGATTTGTATTCTGAAATAGAAGATCCAATCAGATTACTTTATTCATAAATCAAAAGATGCTGAAACAAGTTCAGCATAAACAACACAATCATGAAAATAAAATTAAAAGATATTTGCCACGGGAGAAGTGGCGACAAAGGTGATGCTGCTAATATCGGTATAATAGCTTATGATGAAGAAGGCTATAAAATTATACAGAAACATTTAACCGCAAAAAGAGTTAAAGAGCATTTTACCGGAATTTGCAAAGGCGAAGTTGAAAGATATGAACTGCCGAATATTAGAGCCTTGAATTTTCTTTTACATAATACATTAGGCGGCGGTGGAACGGTATCGTTAAAACATGATGCACAAGGGAAAACGTTGGCAGCGGCGCTGCTAAGAATGGAGGTTGAGGTCGATTATTGAATCGTTGTATGTCAAAAAAATTGAATGGTCGAATGACTGGATGATTGAATGAATTGTAAAAATTGGAGTCCAAATTTATCAATAAAAGAGCAATAAAATGAATCCTATAGCTGAAAAATATTTGGAGAAAAATAGAAACATAAATAGAGGTTATAGAAAATTACAAGTTTGGAGAGATGCAATCGAACTTTATTCATTCGATAAAAAGAAATTAAAAACTTTAAATGAATTATCATTTAATACTAAAGCTCAAATAGAAGATTCAACTTTATCAGTCTCATCAAATATTGCCGAAGGGTATTGCAGAAGATATTTAAAAGAAAATATTCAGTTTAATACAATTGCTTTATCTTCATTAGGTGAAAATTATTCACAGATATTTGCTCTATTTAATGCTGAGGAAATAGGTGAGGATTGGTTCAATGTATATGATCAATTGCATTATTGCCTGGAAAATAAATTGATTAAATTAAATAAAACAAGTATTGAGAATTTAGCAAAAAATTAGGATTGGAAGAATGATTATCAAATAAAGGAATTTATTGAAAAATATAACATTTTATAAAACACATTCAATCATTCATCCATTCATTTAATGATTCCGTTCATTCAATCAAATATTCTAAAGAAGGATTATTTTTATGTACGAAGAAGAAATAAAATTATTAGATCAATTTAAGGTGAGAATCGAACATTTAAGAGGTTATCTTTGACGTTGTTAACAAAGAATCAAAGATAAAAGAACTTCATAACCAGGCTCTCCAGCCATCCTTTTGGGATGATCAAATGGCTGCGCAAAAAGTACTGCAGGAAATAAAATCATTGGAGTTCTGGGTAAAATTGTGTGAAAATTTGGATAATAAAGCTAAAAGCATCGAAGAATTTATCCAGCTTGCACAAATGGAAGAAGATACTTCATATTTTGAAGAAATTGAGAGCGAACTTCAATCATTGGAAACAGCTTTAGAAGAAGCCGAATTTAAGAATATGCTTAGCGGCAGAGATGATGATAAAAACTGCATACTTACAATTCATTCCGGTGCCGGTGGAACCGAAGCCCAGGATTGGGCGGAAATGATTATGAGAATGTACCTACGGTGGGGTGAGCAGAATGATTTTAAAATGACCATAATAGATATCCTTGAAGGCGATGGTGCCGGAATTAAAAGCGCAACAATTGAAGTGGAAGGTGAGTTTGCATACGGTTATCTCAAAGCTGAGAACGGTGTTCACCGTTTAGTAAGAATTTCACCTTTTGATTCTAATAAAAGAAGACATACTTCTTTTGCATCGGTCTTTGTAATTCCTGAAGTTGATGACACAATAGAAATAGAAATAAATCCTGCCGATTTAAGAATTGATACTTACAGATCAGGCGGTAAAGGGGGACAGAATGTTAATAAAGTCGAAACTGCGGTTAGAATTACACATGAACCAACCGGTGTAGTTGCTGCCTGTCAGAGCGAACGTTCACAGCTTCAAAACCGGACTAATGCAATGAAGCTTTTAAAAGCAAAACTGTACCAGCTTGAACTTGAAAAACAGGAAGCTGAATTGGATGAAATTGAAAAGGGTAAAATGAAAATTGAGTGGGGAAGCCAGATCCGTTCTTATGTTTTTCATCCTTATAATATGGTTAAAGATCATCGTACCGATGAAGAAACTTCCGATGTTCAGGGCGTAATGGATGGGGATTTAAATAGATTTATTAAAGCTTATCTTCTTAAATCTAGCCAGCAATAATCATAAAAGAAATGTTTGGTTAGAGAATAGGTGGATGGGAATAATAAACTTTCAATTATCTGATAGCTTATTAAAAATTTGAAAAAATTGTTTCTAATTGTCTTTCAAATTTTACCCTGAATTCTTCATTAAAATCATTTTCCGCGATATTTATATAAGCATGAATGTTGGCATTGGATTGGTTTTCAATAAATAATTCTTTGAAAGAAATAAAAAGCAGCAATAAAGAAAGTAAATCATAATCGCTAATGAAGAAAACAGTAATAGGATTTTTATTTCAAAGAATTAAAAAATAAATTGAAATTCACGCAATTTTTTTTCAAATTCTAATATAATTTTTAGGGGTTTTATATGAAAAATATTTATTTTTTTGCTTTCCTTATCATTTTTCAATCTTTAGTATTTCCACAGCAAAATGAATTTAACATTAATCTTTATAAAGATTTTCTAAATTCGCATCAAAATATGGAAGCTAGCCAACTGCTGGGTATGTATTCTATCGGCAGCTTTGAATCAAAAGCCAATATAGATATTAGTTCAGCTCTCTACCTCGATAGTGTTTCAATTAAATATAATTTGACTGATTATGAAAAATCATTATTAAATAAAAACGGATTTGTTGTTACAGAAAGATTCAAGTATGGAAATTTCAAAGATGCTCTTAGAGATATTTATAATAAAGATCTTCCTGTGTTCGTTTCAACTGATGCAATATTAAATGCTTTTCATCTTTCATATGATAGAATACTAAAGGATGTTGAATTAGGTTTTTTAATTGATAAACTAACAAATATGTTAAATAACCTGGATAATAGTTTATCTCAGCTTGATTCAAAATATGCCGGTAATGACAGCATGCTTCAGGCATTAAAAGATGTTGATGTTTATTTAACTGTCCCACGAAAATTGCTTAATGAAAGTTCAACTCCTTATTATGCAGAGAATTCGGAAAAGATAAATCAAATTCTTGATGAGATTAGTTCCGAACAAGGTAATGTAACCGATACATTATTTTCGAAGCATTGTGTTGTTTTGGATTGGAGCCAATTTAAAACTCGTGGTCATTATACCGATCAAAATCATCCAATACTGGCAAAATATTTTAAAGCTTTGATGTGGCTTGGCAGGATAAATATAATTCTGCTTGATTCAAAATCAGCACCAGAAGAGTGTCCGCCTCAAGATTTTTATGATTTAAAGAGACAAACTTTAATGACTCTCTTAATTTCCGAGTTATTTGATATTTCAAATGAAAAACAAGATTATCAACAAATAGAAGATGTATTGGAATTTTTTGTAGGTAAACAGGATAACGTAACGCTTGATAATATAAATTCATTAAAAGTAAAACTGAATATAAATTCTGCCGATCAACTAGTAGACAGTTTAAAATTAGTTGAATTCCAGGATTCACTTAAAAATCAATCATTTGCTAATCAAATGATATTATCTCAAATTCTCTTTAGCTATGATGTAACTGAACCGGATAGTATTATTCCTCCATCTGCATTTAGATTATTCGGGCAGAGATTTGTTATCGATTCTTATGTCACCGGAAGTGTTGTGTACGATAGAATTAGATATAATGGTACTGTTCCTTGCCGTCTTTTTCCATCGGTTTTAGATCCTTTATTTGCACTGGGTAATGATGCTGCTGTACAACTGCTTCAGGATGAGCTTAAAAAATGGTATTATTCAACAAATCTCGCTGCGTTAAGATATTTAATTGATTCTTATTCAGATGATTTTTGGAATCAGAGTTTATATAATATGTGGCTAAATACAATAAGAAAACTGAATACTCCGGCGGAAAGAGAAAATTTACCCAAGTTTATGCAGACTGCTGCTTTCTGGCAGGAAAAAATTAATACCCAGCTTGCTTCCTGGGCTGAGTTAAGGCACGATAATCTTTTATATGCAAAACAATCTTATACCGGTGGAACTATATGTTCTTACCCGTATAGTTATGTTGAACCATTTCCTGAATTTTATAAAAGTTTTAAAATATTTGCTCAAATAGCAAAAAATAAATTTCAAGAGTTAAATTTTTCAAACCAGGTTTTAAAAGATAAATTGAATAATTATTTCGACAACCTGTATACAACATCAGATACACTGATGCAAATTTCCGAAAAAGAATTAGGTGGAACTTCTTTAACTGATAACGAAAAGTACTTTTTAAAAAGTATGCTTCAGATAGATAATGGTCCTTGTTCTCCTCCATTGCAGGGCTGGTATATTAATCTACTATATTTCGATTCCGAATATCAGGATGAAAATAAAAATGTAGTTGCAGATATTCATACTATTCCTACAGATTGTAACGGTATTTCTTACGGCTGGGTAATGCATGTTGGAACAGGTCCAATAAATCTGGCTGTGTTTACTGCTAAATTACCGTATAATCAATTAATGGCTTTTGTTGGTCCGGTCTCAAGCTTCTATGAATATACAACGACTAATTTCCTTCGCTTGACAGATGAAGAATGGAATGATACTTATCTTCAATCTGCGGCAAGACCTGACTTAGTAAATTTATATTTAGCCGATAGTTCCGGAAACGACAGAGGAGAAGGACCTTCTTTATTAACTTCTGTTAAAGAAGATTTAAATAACAAAGTTATCCCCGATTCCAAATTATTAGCAAGAAATTATCCTAATCCTTTTAATCCTTCAACAATAATTAACTATTCGATTCCGTATTCATTATCCAACAATAAGGTTAAGTTAATAATTTATGATATTCAAGGTTCAATAATAAAAGTACTGGTAAATGATATTTTGCCTGCCGGTAATTATTTAACAAGATGGAATGGAGATGACGAAAACGGAAATAAAGTTGCAAGCGGTGTTTATATCTATAATCTAAGGGTTTCAAATGAAAGTATTTCAGGAAAGATGACATTATTGAAATAATATCGAATCGATACTATTCCTCAAGGTATAGTATTTATAAGAGCTTGATAGAATAATTTAATTAAATATCTGATAGTTTATCTAAAATTTGATATCCTTTTTGGTTATTTTTATGATTTATCGCAAAATTCCTTCATCAGGATCTCCTTTTTAAAAATTTGTGTTTAATTAATAATGGCACAAGATTAGTTTCGATTAGATTTTAATTCCTTCATGAAAATGTATTAGAGGTGTATTATGTTACCAAAACATTTTAATACAATGCTTACTATTCTTATCATTATCATGATTACTGCTGCAAGCGCACAATGGAAAAAATTAATCAGCGGGACTGATGTAAATCTAAATGGGGTAATGATAATTGATTCAAGTTCAGCTATAGTTATTGGTGATAAAGGGACAATACTAAAAACATCAGATTCAGGCAGCAGCTGGCAAAAAATTAATCTAGGTTTTACTAATAATTTAAATGCTATTTCAAATAAAAGCTTATTCATCTCATTTAACAATTTAACTACAATTGCGGGCGATAGTATTTTTTTATTTTCCTCAAATTTTGGTAATACCTGGTCTATAAAGAAAGTTCCGTATAACTTTACTACAGTTGATCAGGGATTTACATCCCCGCTCCTCACGCCATTTTCACCAGACTCTTCAATAATACTGGGAACTGATGACGGCAGAATTGTATTTTCAACAGATGAAGGAAATACATGGCAGGATACCTTAATATTTAATTCCAAAATTATTGCCGTTGATTTCTTTTTTGGTACTATCCCGGTTGGTGCTGGTACCGGTTCTAGAGTATCAGCCGCATCTAATTCCAATTATGTAAATGGAGATATAATTGAGAAAAATTGGACAAAGTACAATATAGGGGTTTATGAGCCTTGGCAAAACATTACTTCCGGCGATTTAGCTTATAATTATGAATTCCTCGCAGGTGATGGCGGTGAATTAGTCTCCGTACCTTTGCTGCTTAGGAAAACACAAAATGATTCTACATGGACAAACATATCACAAAATCTGCAGGTGGGACTGTTCCCAAATAAAATAAAAAATTTAGGGTTTGCTCTTTTTATTTGTGGGATGTATGGGAAAATTTTTAAATCAACTGATAACGGAAACACATGGATTTCCCTAACAACGCCAACTAAAACAGCTTTAAATGATATTGCTTTTTTTAATTCCGAAGTAGGGTATGCTGTAGGCGACAGCCTAACAATTCTTTTTACATCTAACGGAGGGACTACTTCTGTTGATGAAAATTCTTCCGGCCTTCCGGCAGATTTTATATTGTATCAGAATTATCCTAATCCCTTCAACCCGGATACAAAAATTAAATATAATATACCTAATGAAGGAAAGGTGGAATTACTTATCTATAACAATTTAGGACAACGAATAGCATTGCTTGTTGATTCTTATCAAAGTGCCGGTGTTCACTCTGTTGAATTTAATTCTAGTGGATTAGTAAGTGGAGTTTATTTTTATCAGCTTAAATTCAATAATTCAACCTTAATTAAGAAAATGTTATTGCTAAAATA
>CAYUVK010000155.1:0-7574 GCA_964448105.1 uncultured Ignavibacteriaceae bacterium | reverse complement strand
TTTCCATATAGATTGGTTCGTCATGCTGTATAATTTCGAGCATAGATAAAATTTGATTAATTCTTTCCCAGTTTTTTTCTTCCCTGGAAAATTCTATTTCCCATCCAATACCTTTACCGATCATTTGACCTGAAAAATTTCCGTTGGGCCACCATTCAGTCGGCATCCATTTTATATTATTCCATTGCTGCATTGTTAGGTTCTGCATTTCTTTGACAGTATTCAACAATACTTTATGATCAAGCGGTTCCCATTGAGTAGCAACGGGAGAAAGATTTACCCAGCTAAAACCTAAAAACGGTTTATTCGCATATCCTTCTTTTGACAGGAGTTCGAGATAAATTTCCTTACCATTTACGGTTCTTGTCATATATTTTTCAATGCCTGTTTTTAAAATTTTTAATCTTTGATCCCATATATTCATCCTGGCAGTATCATTTCTTCTTTTTGCAACTTGAATCATCGTTTCAAGTGCAGCCCCGGTAAAACATTGAGTTAGTAAATCGTAATTTGTAGGTAAAGGTCTGGAATGTTCAAAATTAAAATTGTAGATCAAATCAGGAATAAATCCGTTCTTATTTGAGCCCATATAAGGTACTTCTGTTGATCGATCCATTAGTGCTGCTACAAAATCCCACGTACTGTCTTCAAATGAAGTGTGACCGCGCTGAAGCGCAAGTCTTGCCCAGGATAAAATATTATGCGCCTGTCCATCGATCTGATCCTTTTTTCCAATTATATATATTGAATCCTTTTCCTGATTTCCAAAGTGAATAATTTTTTTACCTATAACATGCGGAACCCTGTTCATTTTATTCATCTTCATAACTTTAAAAACGAATTTTAATAAAAGCTCAGCTTTGTCATAACTTTTAGTTTCCAATAAGAGCGGGATTATTGCACCGACAGTTCGGCAATACATTCCATCATACTGACCTGTCATTGATTCCTGCAAATAACCCTCACTGTCGATTCGTGACAGGAGGCTATAATATGTGTTAGAATATGGGCGGGTGAAAAAATCGGAAGAAAGTTTTTGTTTTACTATTTGGCGAATATTATCATTTTTTTTAAATGATGTACGGGAGAAAGTGTAAGCAATAAAAGTTGTAGTAAAGAAAAAAAGTAAAAGAAAACGGAATTTCATATTTTAAAGTAAATCATTAATAATACTTTTATTTTACATAAATTTCGTCAACAAATACCCAGGCTTTTCCTCCTTTCCCTTGATGCCAGGGTGGACAAACTTTAATATTTTTAGCATAAACTTTTATGAACCTGCAGCTCGTTTCCCCCATAGTTTTTTCAAATGATTTAACTTCCATATTTATGTCAGGTTTTACATCATAATTGAAAGATGAAATCCTTTGAAAGTCCTTATTATTGTTCGAGATGAAAAATTCAACTTTCTCAGGCAGAAAAATCCATGATAATTGATTTTTAAGGAAACTAACTGAAATATCTTTTATTGATTTTATCTCACCTAAGTCCACTACAGCTTCAAAATCGTTTCCTTCAAAACCCAGCCAATTTCCATCATTATAATCATATGAACCGGACCATCCGTCAATTAATAGCGACTTTTTACCTCCAGCATATTTAATATTCGGCGGATACTTTAATTCAATTGTTTTACCAACGGCTAAATGATTAACAAATTTTACTCTGCTTTCACCTATTCTTCCCGGCTCCCTGTTTTCTTTCCCCTTTATTCCGGTTAACCGGTCACCAAGTTCATATCTCGCCTTGTCACCAATTTTTTTCAACTCTGCCACAATATCAGGATGCTTATCAATAACATTATTTCTTTCTTCAACATCATCTTTCAAATTGTATAATTCATAACCGATTTTTTTCTGCCAGGTTGGGCCAGGGAAACCATCCTTTCCAGGCGTCATTCCTTCATAACTTCTCTGGACACATGGAAAATAAAGCTTCCAATCATTTTTACGAACGGCTATCAAATCATAATCATAATAGTACCAGAATTCATCTCTGGGATTATCTTCTTTTTCATTATACAGCAAAGGTAAAATATTGACACCATCAATTTTGTTTTTAGGAAGTTTTTCATCAGTAATTTTAGCAAAGGTAGGTAATAAATCTATAGTAGAGGCCATCTTATTACATATTGTATTGTGCGGAATTTTAGCAGGCCATCTCATAACACAAGGCACTCTATCTCCCCCTTCCCACATTGTACCTTTCCCTTCACGCAACGGATATGCGGATCCAGCATGATTTCCAAAATTTAACCATGGGCCGTTATCACTCGTAAAAACAACTAAAGTATTTTCATCAATACCATTTTCTTTAAGCGTTTTGAAGATTTGACCTACTGACCAATCTATTTCTTCAATTACGTCGCCATATAATCCTCTTTTAGTTTTTCCTTTGAATTTATCGGAAACAGCAATCGGTACATGGGGCATTGAATGCGCAAAATAAAGGAAAAATTTATTATTAGAATTTTTCCTGATAAATTCTACAACATGTTGAGTATATTTTGTTGTAAGTTGAGCCTGATCATTCAAATCCTTAACCGCTTCAACCGGTTCGTTACTATCAATTAATCTTAACTCCGGATAACCGGACTTCCAGCTGTCTTTAATCGGTTTTCCATCATATCCAACCGGCCACATATCATTGGAATAAGGCAAACCGAAGAACTCGTCAAATCCCTGCTGCAGCGGTAAAAACTGCTTATGATGACCTAAATGCCATTTTCCAAAAATTGCAGTTTTATAATTTTTCTTTTTTAATAGCCTGGCAATATTTTCTTCTTTAGGATTTAACCCGATAGTCGCTGACGGACCTAATGCACCGCAAATACTGACTCTTTCGGAATAGCATCCGGTTAGTAAACCTGCCCTCGAAGCACTGCATACCGCAGATGCAACATGAAAATCAGTAAAGATCATCCCCTCTTTTGCCATCTTATCAAGATTTGGAGTGGTATATCCAACTGCACCAAAGGAATCGATATCTGCGTATCCCATATCATCACAAAAGATTATTATAAAATTAGGCAGCTCTTCTTCTGATAAAAAATTGCATGAAGATAAATAAGGAGCCAGTGCAGCTAAGGATATACCTTTTCCAATATCAGTAATAAATTTTCTTCTCGAAATATTTGCCATATTAATTCCTCGAATAGATTTATTTATTATAAAAACTTAAAGTTACCTGACTTTTATTGTACCTCTTAATCTTATATCCTTGGATGAAGCACCGATCATAATTCTAAAATCACCTGGCTCAACAATTCTGTGCAAGTTTTTATCAACCATTGATAGTAAATCAGGTGTAATTGTAAATTCAATTTCTTTAGTTTCACCGGCTTTAAGATGAATTCTTTTAAATCCTTTTAATGCAATAACCGGTCTTGCAACGGAAGCATATAAATCTTTAATATATAATTGAGCAACTTCATCACCTTCAACTTTACCAATATTTTTTATTTTAAATCGAACGGTAACATCTTCATTCGGAGTAATTTCTTTTTTATCAAAGGTTAAACCGCTATATTCAAATTTAGTATAACTTAATCCATAACCGAACGGAAATAATGGTTGTCCTGTAAGATGCACATAATCATCACCCCTTCCGGTTGGTAAATGATTATAATATAATGGGAGCTGACCTTCAAATATTGGAAATGTAATAGGTAATCTGCCTGCCGGATTATAATCGCCAAATAAAACATTTGCCACAGCTTTACCTCCAACTTCCCCCGGATACCAGACATCAATTATACCGGGAATTTTATCGATCCAATTTTCCATTGTTATTGCACTTCCGCCAACAAGTATAACAACAGTAGGTACACCGGTTTTTGCAATTTCCTTTATTAAATCTTCCTGATGCCCGGGTAAATTCAACAAAGCTCTGTCGCGGAATTCTCCTTCATCAATCCCGGCGGTTACAATTGCGACTTTACTCTGTTTTGCTATATCAACTGCCTTATTTATTTCCTGCTGCCAGTTACTCTTTACACCTTCATCCCAGATAAGCTTGAATCGCACATTTCCATCTGTTGTATAGAATTGAATTTTTATATTATATTCTTTCCCTTTCTGAAATTCATAAGGAACAGTTAACCTTCCATAAGATTTTTCGATCCAGTTGTCAATGATCAGCTTATCATTTACAAATAATCTGTAGCCGTCATTACCTTCAATTCCAATATTAACTTTCCCATTCTTTGGTCCGATAATTTTTCCTTCCCACTCTACGGAATACCAATCACGATCTAATTTGTTCTGATCAGGCGGGAATAGAGTCCATCTGAAATCGATGTTTTTATCAATTCTTGTAAGTGCTGGATTCCCTTTAAAATTTGAATTATTAAAATATCTGCCATGTAATCCTTCTTCTTTTTTTCCATTATAAACACAGGACAAATTTTGCTGAGGGATTGCAATAAATTCGACATTGTCTCTTCCGCATCCGGGAGCAAATTCTACATCTGCTAAACCTTTTAGTTTTTCTTTTATTCCATCAAGAATATTAATTACATTGTTCGCAGGCCGGCTATAACCGCCAAGCCTCCCTTCAATAGCATCCGTTCCAATAACTGCGATTTTTTTAAAATCTTTTCTTAAAGGCAGAATATTATTTTCATTCTTAAGCAAAACTATAGATTCCTCTGCAGCTTTCTCTGCAAGCTCACGATGTTCCTGATTATCATTTAATCTTTTTGCATCTTCAACCTTCACATAAGGATTTTCAAACAATCCCAGCTTAAATTTTGCTGTAAGTACTCTTCTGACAGCATTATTTATAACAGATTCCTTAATTAGTCCTTTCTTGAAAGCATCAAAGAATATCGGATATTGAGAATATGAAGTCTGCAGTATTACATCCAGTCCCGCATCAATTGCTTTCTTTGTAGATTCAGTATAATTGTGTGAGGTGAAATGTAAATCATTAGCTCCCCCAATAGCCCCGGCATCGGAGATAACGAAACCTTTAAAGCCCCACTCCTTTCTTAATTTCTCATTCAGCAACCAATTATTTGCTGTACAAGGAGTGCCGTCATAAGAATTATAAGAAATCATTATTGATGTTGCATGCGCTTTTTGAACTGCGGCTTTAAAAGCAGGGAAGTAAATTTCATCCATTAACCTTTTATTAAAATTTATTGGATAACTATCCCTTCCGCCAGCACCGACATTTGCAACAAAATGTTTCGGAGTAGCTGCAACTCCTAACTTTTCAAACTCAGAAATAAATGCAACTCCCATTGCAGAAGTTAAGAATGGATCTTCTCCATAAGTCTCTTCTGTTCTGCCCCATCTTACATCGCTGGCAATATTAATTACGGGTGATAAAACCTGTCTTATTCCTCTTGAACGAACTTCCGAAGCAATTGCATGCGCAACTTCATTCATAAGGCCAGTATCAAAGGTTGCAGCTAATCCAATAGCTTGCGGAAAAGCTGTTGAACCGGGTCTGATTAATCCATGAAGTGCTTCATCAAATGGAATAATGGGAATACCCGACCGTGTTTCATTAACAAAATATTTTTGAATTTCGTTTATTTCCTTTGCTTCCGATTCTGCTGATCCGGAATTTTCATAATTAAGCATTTGTTCTGCAGTATTATCCGACTTTGCTTTAGTGTTAAGCTGTAAACCGAATAATCCGTTTTTGAATTTTTCTTTCCCTTCACTTAAATCGCCAGGAATCATATAAAGCTGAAAGAATTTTTCTTCCAATGTCATCCGGGAGAGTAAATCTTCAACTCTCTTTTTAATTAATAGGTTGGGATTTTTATAAGGAAGTGTCTGACAGAAGATTAGTTTTGCAAGTACAGCAATAATTAAAAAAACAAATAATATTTTCATAATTCTAATCAATCATTTTAAAAATGTTAATTTTTATAATTATACTTTTTATTAACGCTAATGTATCATTCTTTAAAAATCCCTGTCTGCTTTTTTCTCCTCTTCTCAAAAATCAGCAGTTTGTCATCTGAACAACTTAAAGATCTACAAACTTTGCCTATGGTTATTTTGAAAACAAAACAACAGAATGTCAGGTCAACGTTTTAAATCCTTGTTTCTTTAAATTAAAATAGATTACTGCTGCAGCAACTGCACCAATTAACAGTATTATTATCCCGGTTAAAAAATCTGCAAAAATAATATTGCCAATACCGAATAATGATGCATAAACCAGGATTATTCCCATTATCCAATTAACTAATGTTCTTCCAAAATAATTTTTTTGTTTGGTTTCCGGTAAAATATTTTGAATATGCTTCCATCCGATTCCACCGGGATATGTTCTTTTATAAAATGATATCAGTGTTTTCTCATTAGTAGGTTTTGTTAAAAAAGTAACAATAAGCCAGACTAATGTTGTTCCGATAACAGTCGGATAAAGAGTCATTGGTGATTCCATTCCAAATCCATAAACAGAAACCGGGTAAATTATAATAGGTGCAATCATTGCGGAAATTTCCGACCATGCATTTATCCGCCACCAATACCAACGTAAAATAAGAACCGCCCCTATTCCTGCACTTGCATTTATAATAAATATCCATGCTCCTGAAACTGTGGTAAGAAAGACATCCGTTATGATCAGGGAAAATACAGTCAACAGGATCATTGCTATACGCGAAATCAGGACATAATGTTTTTCATCGGCACTTCTCTTTACAAATCTTCTATAAAAATCATTTATTAGATAAGATGTTCCCCAGTTTAACTGTGAAGCAATCGTAGACATGTAAGCAGCTAAGAAAACTGCGATCAACATTCCAAGAAAACCGGTCGGCAGGTACATAAGCATTAATTTGGGATACATAACTCCCGGATCGACGGTATTTTCATATTCATTATATACTTTCAAAAATTCAGGCGATTTATAAACCGGGTCGTTAGAACTGAGTAGCTCCTGGTGATTATATGCCTCTACAACTTTTTCATATAAAACCGGATTTTGAGCTTTTATTACTTCAGGATTTTCTGCCCTTGGAAGCAAGACCAAAGCAGCTAGAGCGACCAAAATCCACGGCCAGGGGCGAACAGTATAATTAGCAATTGTAAACCATAAAGTAGCAAACAGACTATGCTTCTCATCTTTAGCAGACATCATACGCTGTGCAACATAACCACCTCCGCCGGGATCAGAACCAGGATACCAGCTTGACCACCATTGCAAACCTATATATGCAAAGAAAGCACCTACAGGAATAGCAAGGACGCCACCCGTAATACCTTCTGCCGAGATTTTACCCACCTTAGGTAAAAAGTCAAGAACCTGCGGAGCCAGTTTATCTTTCATTGCTACTATTCCGCCAACTTCAGGCAAGTTTACAACGATGATTGCCAATATTATGCAGCCTGTCATGGCAAATACAAATTGAAAACTATCGGTTCTTGCAGTTCCTAATAGTCCGGAAGCTGATGCATAAATTGCAATAATAGAAGCGGCAATAATAACCAATAAAAAAGGATCGATACCGGGAATTGTCACATGAAATATTTTTTCCATAGCCTTATTTACCCATCCCATTACAATAGCATTCATAAAAAGACCCAGATATATAGCTCTAAAACCCC
>CAYUVK010000154.1:0-7597 GCA_964448105.1 uncultured Ignavibacteriaceae bacterium | reverse complement strand
ATAAGGCAGGTGATGTCATCGCTTTGATCTGCTGACCTGGCATGATTTTTAACATCATCAACAAATGCATTAATAAATTCTTCCGGCGATTGATCGGAATTGCTCTTAAAAAATTCTATCATTCGATCATCGGAATACTCTTCCTCTTCAGGGTTCATTGCTTCCGGAATACCGTCTGTATACAAAAATAATTTATCACCTTTTTCTAATTTTAAATTTTGTCCTGTGTATGGTATTCCAAAATCAAGCATGCCCAACCCGATTCCCCCGGCTTCAATTTTCTCAAGAGAACCATTATTTCTTAATAATAAAATTGGATTATGTCCTGCATTTACAACTTCAAGTTCACCTGAACCGGGATCCAAAACAGCAATAAAAAAAGTTATGAATCTGTCGGAAGGAGTAGATCTATAAATCAACTTATTTAATCTATCTGCTATATCCGTAAGAGGAAGGTCAAATTCAAGGTAAGAATAAAGTGAAGCGTTCAAAGTGTTTACTAACAAAGCAGCCGCAATACCTTTTCCTGTCACATCAGCAATAATCAATGCAACTTTGCCATTATTCAAATTAATACAATCATAATAATCACCGCCAACCTCTTTTGAGGGAATGTTTATCCCTGCAATTTCATAGCCATCAATTTTTGATAACTCTTTTGGGATAATCCTCTGCTGAATTGATGCTGCAATATTTATTTCTTTTTCAATAAGTTCCTTTTCTATAGACTGCTGAAGTAGAAATTCGTTTTCAATTGCAGCAGAAACCTGTCTTGTTACCGCTTCAAATAAAGATTGATCTAATTCATTAAAGGATGTAAGCCCTTTACGGGTTTCTTTCCCGGATAGAACGAAATAATAAGTCCTGTCTTTATGTTCAAAGGAAGTTCGAATTTTTAAATTGCTATTTAAAATGCTTTCCCTGTCAATCCCGACAGGAAATAAAAAATATTGTTCTGATTTACTATTATGATCCTCAATTTTAATTAATGCAGAAGAAGCATTTGTTAATGTAGATACCCGCTCAAGAGCAAGTTCGAAGAGAATATTTCTTTTTTCAAACCTGGATAATTCAATGCCTGCATCAATTAGGTGGTTTAGTTGAAAAATTTTTTCATTTAAACCAAATATTAATTCCTTTTCTTTTTTTTGATTTAAAAAAGATTTATGTGCACTATTAAAAACTTGAAGAAGTATCTGCAGTGTAATTTTATCGAAATCATTGAAAGCTGTGCCGTCTAATTTTTGACCCAGCAAAATACCTAAAAAGGAAGAATCAGAAAGAGGTAGAATAATTGAAGCAGTAAATTTTTGCTTATCATAATAATTGATATTCAAATTTTTGCTTTTATTAAGATAAGATAAATCAGAGCTGTCAAAATTATTATTCAGGCCGGCATTTTTCCATTCTAATTCCCCGGGAGATTTGTGAAAGAGATAAAGATCTTTAATAATGAAATTCCCCTTGAGAAGATGAGCAAAATTCGAAGCAAGTTCTTTAAAGCTGGAAGCCTTAGTGAGAATTTCAAATCCTTCCTGGAAAGATTCGGCCTGTAAAGAAAGTTTTTCGACAAGATTATTCTTTTCCTGCATTATTAATTTTTTATTTGGGGATAAAATTTAAATATATAGTTTTAATTGAGAGCAGAGTCGGTTGAATCTGCTTTTTCAGCAAACTGAAATATGCCCATAATCTTAAATGTTTTTTCAATAGTCGGATCGAGATTCGTAAAAATCAATTTCCCGTTATTTTGATTAAGCTGTTCGATAACATCTATCAGATAGGATATACCAATTGAATTTACAACTTTAGATTTTTCAAGATCTATTATAACTCTGTCAATATTTTTATCTAGGTTTCCTGAAACTTCCTGGGCAATTCTTTCGCCCCCGATATTATTAAGATAGCCTTCAGTTTTCAATATTAAAGTTTTTTCTTTTAATTCACTAATTAAATTGAATTCACCGCTCATTATTTTCTCCTTAGATTAAATTTTTTATAATTGATATTCTTGTTCCTGTTGATCCCGATTCGATTACTAAATCATCGGACATTGATTTCATCAATTTAAGACCCCAGCCTCGTTTATTTGAACTGCCAATTTTAGTTTTTATATCCGGTTCTTCAATCTCTTCCGGTTTAAATCCCTTTCCAAAATCAGTAACAAGTATGATTAGTTTTTCTTTTGTCATTGTGAATTCCACTTTGACATAAGGATTTTCTTCACCGGCATGTTCCAAACTGTTTATAATTGCTTCCGTGACAACTATTTTTGCTTCGCCGATCTTATCTTCCGGTATTCCAAAATGTGCTCCTAATTTTTCCAGTCCTTCAATTGCTACTAGTTCAATATTCGGAACTTTGGGAAGCTTAATTTCTAAATTAATGTCTTTGATCATTTTATCTTTCAAATTGCAGAAACAGAAAATGGATGGCACAATGAATATAACAAATTTTTAATTTATTTCAATAAAATGCTTTAATTATTTACAATATTAAAAAGATTTTCTATGTGAGGAGCATCAATGACTTTCTGACAATATCTATCTATGTTCTTCAGCATAAATTTCATTTTTAAATATTTGAAATAACCTTTATCTCCCGAATTTTTTTTCTATTGGATTATATAGTTATTTTCTGTTGTAATTAACATTAATTGGCTTTAATGAGATGAAATTCAATTATAATCACCCTCCGATTTGAATAACTTAAAATATGGGTAAAAAATCCAAATAATTGCGTGAATAGTACAAGATATATTTCCGATGTTCGTTTATGTTTCCATCAGTGATTTTCAATAGTTCTCAATAATAGTAATCTAAATTGTTATAAAATAGTTAACGGGCATACGTATATCATATTAAGCGTAATTTGTTATGGAATAGGTTTGCCTTTTAATTTCAATAATATTAGAAGTTTTCAAAATTCAACAAAAATAAATTATTTGAGAGGATTAATATGAAGATTCATTTAAAATATTTGTTATTGCTTTTCTGCATGTTCCAAATAATTACATATGCACAAGTTTCACAAAAAGAGTTATCCGAGATTAAAACACTCTCGAAGGGAGCAGACGTTATTGTAACCGGGAAAGTTGCTAAACAAAAATCTAGCTGGAATAAAAACAAAACAAGAATTTATACGGAAGCAACTTTGCAAGTTGATGAATACGTGAAAGGAAACAGCAATGGTAATTCGGTAATAGTAACTTACCCTGGAGGAGAGGTTGGTGATGTTGGTGAATTGTATACTCATATGCCCAGGTTTGATAATAATGAGGATGTTTTAGTATTTCTAAAGAAAGATGAAAAGGGGGAAGGGTATAAGGTATTTAAGGGGGAAGATGGAAAGATAAATATTATTAATGATGCAAAAACCGGGGAAAAAGTTACAAGCTCAAATGTGCGGATCAATTATCTAAAAGCACAAATTAAAAGTTATATAAAAGAACAATAATTAATTATCCTGGCAAATTCCCTACAAGGTGAATTTTCCCAGATTTTTGAGTTTAATAAAAGAGGATCACTATGCAAAATTTTATAATTAAGAATTTTTATTTACTACTTATAACAATATTTCTAAGTTCATTCATAAATGTTTTTGCACAAGGTTCCGATAATAACGCTTTTGTTTTTAACGGAGTTAACGGCAGATTATATGTCCTTGATGGTCAACCCGTAAATTCTTCGGCTAATCAAGATGGGTTCGGATATTTTAACAAAGCAGGTTCTACTAATAATACAATAACAGTTCAAGCATGGATATACCTGATTGGTGAAAGTCCCAATGTAAAGATGCCTATAATTTATCGATCAGTAAGCGGGGGCGGAATATCTTTTTCATTATATGTGCAAAATCAAAAAGGATATTTCTCGGTAGGAAATAGTGCCCCGGTTAGTACACCTATATTTTCCGCATTCCAATGGGTACAATTAACAGGTATTTATGATGGAACAAACCTTAAAATATATTTAAATAAAGATATGGTACAAAGTATCTCTATACCATTAGGCAATCCTTACTCAACTGGAGTAGGACTGTTTGTGGGTAAATCAGATGAGGGTGCTTTTAGAGGTTTAATAGATGAAATTAGAATATTTAACACTCCGCTTGGAGATAATAATATTAACGGTTCGGGAGGAAATGGCAATCCGGCAGAAAACTTTCCATCATCATTATCCCAATATTCTGTTGGACAGTGGTCTTTTACAGAAATTACTAATAATAGTTATTTAGCAGATTTATCTACTTCGTTAAATCATTTACGAGTAGAAAATATAAATCAAATAGTACCAAGTAAAAAACCAAATCTATTTGTTGTAAATTCACTTGGAGATGGCCCGGATTTAAATCCCGGCGATGGCATTGCAGATGCGGGTAATGGTACTATTACTTTAAGAGCTGCTATTCAAGAAGCGAATGCTTTATCGGGACCTCAGACTATTTATTTTTATATACCTGGATCCGGCCCTTTTAATATTATACCAGGCTCGGCCTTACCCATAATTTCTGGCCAGGTTATTCTGGATGGAACTACTCAGCATGGATATGCTGGCTTGCCATTAGTGAAAACCTCCGGTGCTTACGGAGGATTGACAATTTCTGCCGGCAGCAGCACAGTGCAGGGATTATCATTCAACAATTCTTCAGGTTATGGATTAACTCTTTCTTCAAACGGGGGAAATAATATCTTGTCAAATCAGATATCCGGAATTTCAATAAGTTCGCAGTCAAATAATATTAATGGGAATACTATTACTAATTCGTTTAGCCATGGTATTAATATTACATCAGGTGGTATCAATAATCAAATAGGTGTTTCAAATGCTAATAATATTTTCAGCAACGCAGGTTATGGTATATCTATTGTTAACTCAAATGGAAATCAAATCTCTTTCAATAGTGTTACTACAAACGGATTAGGCGGAATAAATCTATCTAATAGTGCTGCAACTATAATTGGAAATACAATAACAGGGAATACGGGTCCCGGGTTATCTGCAAAGAGTTCTACTGGAAATACAATAACAAACAATACTTTAGGGAATAATAGTGCAGGTGGAATTATTCTCACTAATAGTTCCGGTAGTCTAACTGGAAATTCAATTTCGGGAAATTCAGGCATTGGAATTTCATTAATTTCTGCTAATAGTAATACTGTCTCAGGAAATACTATTTCTGTAAATCAGGGCAATGGCTTGTCGATCAGTGGCAATAATAATAATGTGAATAATAACATTATATCAGGAAATACCGGGTTAGGAATATCTGTAACCGCCAGTACAGGAAATCAGTTAACAAATAACAAGGTTGGAATAAACGACACAGGTGGAATAGCAAATACCTTAGGCGGTATTTCTTTAACAAATACAACAGCAAGTTTAACTGGAAATATAGTTAAAGGAAATTCCGGCAATGGTGTTTCTTTAAATGCTTCTAATAATAATATACTTTCTGAAAATACTATCTCGGGAAATTTAGGTTTTGGCATATCCGATAGTCTAAGCATAGGGAATCAATTAACCCATAACACAATTGGAACAAATACTCTTGGCGGCATCTATTTAATTAACAGTGCGGCAAACCTATCCGGAAATACAGTTACTGGAAATTTAGCCTTTGGGATGTTTTTAAATTCCTCCAATGATAATACAATTTCCGGAAACACAATCTCTGGAAATTCAACAAATGGTTTGAGTATCAGTGGTAATAATAATTCTCTAACTGATAATATTGTCACTGGTAACTCCGGTTTAGGAATTTCTGTAATTGCAGGCACAGGAAATCAGTTAACTAATAACACATTTGGGACTAATACCTTAGGTGGCATATCATTAAATAGCAGTACTGGAAATTTAACAGGTAATACGGTCAATGGAAATTTAGCTTTTGGAATATCTTTAAACACTGTAAATGGTATTACAATTTCAGGAAATACAATTTCCGGAAATTCAGGTGACGGTTTAGTTATCAATGGCAGCGGTAATCACATCAATGATAATACAATTAACAATAATGGAACCTTAGGAACCGGAACAGGTGTTTTTGTTGCATCCGGAAATAACAATTCAATCTTAAATAATTCAATTTATGGCAATTCTGTTTTAGGAATTAAATTAGGAGCGTCAGCCAACGATTCACAAACCTATCCTGTACTAAATACCCTTTATTCCTGGCAGGATGAAACAGCTTTGCCAAATATAAAAGGTGGTACTGCAATTCAAGGTGTTCTTAATAGTACACCCGGGGGAAATTTTAAAATTCAATTTTTTGCCAATACAAGTGCAAATAATAGGGAAGGCAAACGCTATCTTGGTCAAACTTTAGCAACAACAGACATTTCCGGTGAAGCGGATTTTATCGCTAATCTAAAAGATGCTGTCCTTGCCAATGGAGAAGTTGTAAGTGCTACTGCGACAAAACTAGATAACAGCAGTAATCCATTGAGTACATCTGAATTTTCAGCTTTAATTTCCAGGTCGGCGGATGAAGGTCTTCACTATAAAGTTAATAAAACACTGGCAGGTATTCCTCTTCACTGGAAGGATGGGAAAAGCTATTATCATATTGCCGGCTCAATAGTAGATTTGGGTTATGATAATGCAGTTCAAACAGGGTTTAATACATGGAGTACTTTAAATCAGTTAGATTATACTCGCTCAAACTCAGGTAATTCTGAACATTGGGGCGGCAACGCCGACGGCGTCAATAATATTGTTTGGATTCCTACATCTAGCGAGTGGGCAGATACTACAGGTGCTCCTACCAATGTAACAGCTCTTACCAGGATAAGATACAATGCACTTAATGGTGAAATTACTGATGCAGATATTGCCTTTAACGGTCAGACAATTTCACTTACTGATCAAGGTCAGTTAGATTGGGCCACTGATGGGAATCCAAGCAAACTAGATGTTCAGAATGTGGCTACCCATGAAATCGGACACTATTCCGGATTAGCCGACTTATATAATCCCGGTGATTTGTTTTATACTTTGGATATGAAAAGTAATAATCAAGGCGCTACGATGTATGGTAGAATTGGTGTAGGAGAAACATATAAACGCGACATACACCCTTTAACATACACAAATCAAGCAGATGTAACAGATTACGATATTGGCGGTATTAACTATATTTACAATAATCTTGGAGATGTGAATTATGATATCGTTTTAGTATTTGACGGTTCAACAAACTTTACTTCCACGGATGTTCTAAATGGTTTTGTACCTTCAAAAAATGCAGCGGGAGAATTGATTACTTATTTAAGATCCGGCGATAGAATAGGCTGGGTAAATGGTACTAATGAAACACAATCTATTGGAAATAATTTTAGTCAGTTATTAACAAATATGGATCAACTACAGCCGAATGCCACCGGAAACCTTGCTGAGCGGATAACAGCTGCAGAAAATTTGTTTGATCCCAATTCGACAAACAATAAAATTATAATATTATTCAGTGCAGGCGAAATTTCACCTATTTCATTAATTACAAATTTAAATCTTAACCCTAATATAAAAATATATACTATGGGATTTGACGGTATAAGTCAGGGAGAGGATTTGATGAGCTGGTTAGCTAATAAGACCGG
>CAYUVK010000153.1:0-7995 GCA_964448105.1 uncultured Ignavibacteriaceae bacterium | reverse complement strand
AAAAAAATTAATATAAGATATATACGTATGGATAATTTTTACAACCTTGCAATTTAATTTTGTAATTTTAAAATTTTATGGACCTGAATCAGTCGGTAAAGGTTCTGCTTTACTGCCCATAAGAATTGCTACAGGCCGCAGAGGTTCTATATTGCTGAACAAAATCTTCATTGCTGCTGCAATAGGGACTGAAAGAAACATCCCGACAATTCCCCATATCCACCCCCAGAATATCAAAGAGAATAAAACAAAGACGGGGCTTAGGTCCATCTGTTTTCCAAGATAATGCGGCTCGACTAAGTTTCCCACGATAGTATGATTTACAACAAGTAAGGCTGCCATTGACACGGATGTAAATCCAAAACCATATTCCAGCAGTGCAATTATAATAGGAGCAATAGTAGCAATTAAAGCGCCGATATTCGGGACAAAATTCAAGATAAAAGTCAGCAATCCCCAAATTAATGCATAATCTACACCGTATGCTAAAAATATAATGGTTGCAACAATAGCTACAAGCAGGCTGATAATTGTCTTAATAATAATATATGATTGAAGCTGGGTATTAAAACTATTAATTGTTTTTTCAACCGATTCTTTATTATTGCTGAATGCAACTTTAACTCTTTCTTCGAATTTATTTTTACCTAACACCATAAAGATCCAGAAAATCATCATGATAATAAAATCTTCCAGCATAGCAGAAAACGAACTAAATATATTCTGAATTATTCCGGCTTTGAATAATCCCTGGAAGATTGTACTGAAATCAAATTCCTGCAGGTTCAGATTAAACAATGCTGCAAATTCTTTAATGGTTAAATTGAAAGGAGTTAAAATTTGCTGCAAAAATTTGGAAATATTTGCCGAATATGCCTGCATATTTTGCGGGAAAGAACTGAGAGAAGAAATTATCAGCAGACCTACTAAATAATAAATAGATGATACAATAATAAATATAAGAACCAGGGAAATCCATATTGGAATTCCGTGCTTCCTAAGATGTGATACTAAAGGATGAAAAAGATAAGTTAGGAATATTGCTATTGTAAAAGGCATTAAAATTTCCTTAAGCGCCATTAAAACGTAAACAAACAAAACAAATGAAATGAAGCCCAATAAATAAGCTACAACTTTTGTTTGTATTGCAGTTGATAATTCAGGTTTAATCATTTTTTTATTTTAAATGTTAATTGTTTTAAAACTTTTTCCCCGTTATTAAAAAACCAGTCTGTTTTATCGAAGTTATTTTGAAGTATGTAGTTGAAATTTTTATCGGAATCATATCTTAGAGAAAGGGCAGCCATTTTTCTTGCATTTTGAAAATCAAGATTCTCAAGCATATAAATGGATAACCTGTACAAGGCATAACTTTCGGAATAATCTTTGACTTTTATTGTATTACTAAAATTTTTTAAAAAGAGATTGTACTTCTCATCCAATGATCTTGATAAATCGATAAAAACAGGTATTGAATTATAATCATATTTCTTTTCATTAATTCTTTTTAATAATTGGAATTTATCGAATTCATTTCCATTTAAGTAAATATTAAGCAGAGAATCTTTAAATAGATTCTTTCTCAGTTGAGCCAGGTAATAAAACCTTCTGTTAGGATTTTGCTTTACCAGCGAAGAATAATTTGAATCGGCTGCCGGGTAATTTTTTTGTTTTGCAAGGAAATCTCCTAAAGAAAATTCAATGCTGTAATAGTATGCGGTGCTCCTGTAATATGGTATATTTTCTTCTAACAGGCTTACAGCTTTATTATTATCACCTAGATTAGATTCACAATCGGCCATTCCTATCAAAGCAGAATAATTTTTCCCAAGATTAAACATGTCTTCAAATATTACTAAAGCATCTTTATATTTTTTTCCATTATATAATGACCAGGCTTCATTTAATTTGTGTGCAACATACCTTGGACATACTTTGTAAAAAATCGACCTTCTCCCGAAATAATAATGCGCCTTATCCACATTTCCTTTCGTATTTATTCCATCGAGAAAATTTGAATAACTTATGGTCAAACTATCAATAGGTTTCTGGTAGATTTTTGTAAAATCCAGATCTGAATAAAGCCTTTTATACAAATCGATTCCATATTTGTCTATTAAAAATTTGGAAAACGAACCTGCGTATATATAAGAAATGCTGGATGTTTGTTTGAAAAAGCTTAAATAGCCAAACAGATTTTTTAAATCCAGTTTATAACCGTAATGATATGCAAGAGCAGCCATAAAATGTATATTATTTTCATCATAGATAGGATCGGCGGCTACGGCAGCTCCTTCTATTAAGTAAGGATTAAAACCATACGCAACTTTAAAAGGGCCATTTGCAAATGCCGAAGTAAAGCAATGCGCCAGTTCGTGCTTAAGAGTTGTATTATAATCACCGTATGAAATATATATCTGTAGAAGCCAGGGTTTAGCAACATCTGCATTTGCCGAACCGAATAATCTTTTCTTTTGCTCATCATTTAAGAAAAGAAAAGATTCGATTTTTTTGTTAAGCTTCACATTAAAAAAATTACTCAAAACTCCATAGTAATATTCGTGATGTATGGCTATATCTTTAATTAGATTTTCATTTACCGAAACAGGGTAATGAATGATGAAATGAGGTGATTCAATTGTCCCTGTCAGTTCATTTTCAATTCTACCTTTGTCGGTTGAATATCTTAAGAGGGAAGAGTTGTAAACAAATAATGTAGAAATCAAAACAACGATAAAGAAAAAAAATTGCTTGGTCGAATGATTTTTACGGTAGTGCATTTGATATGCCACATAAAATATCCCGCCGAAAAAAAACAAATTCAACAAACGGTATATTATTAATTTTATATCAACACTTAATGCTTCGTCATAAATTGTTCCCGGGAGATAAGCGAAAATAGGATTGTAAAAATAAACCTGCGGATTAAAATAAAATTCGAATAACGGTATTAGGAGAATTAAGATGAATATAAAAATAAATATTACAATCCTGAATCTTTTAAATATGATGGAACAGAAAAATCCTAATGCACTGCCGATTATAAAAGATGGGATGGTAATAACCAGGTAGAATTGAAACCCCTCCCATAAGGAGCATTTAATAGTAAAAAAAGAATTTACAACAGAAATTATAGCAGGAATAACGACAAAAAAAATAAAGGAAATTATTAGTGAGTTCGTTAATTCTTTTTGTTCATCTAGGTTCGGGTAATTTTTCAATAATTTTATTGAATATATACCCGATAAAAAAACAATTAGTATCGAATTTAAAACAGAGTACTCATAACCAAATACTTTTGTTAACGGCAGAGTGATAAGAACCAAATCAAATAAAAAAATTATTAATAAATAAACGTGAAGATTATTTTTAAAGATCAATATTTTGTCTGAATTACTCACAATTAATATTCAGTCCCTGAAATTCTTTGGATATCTGCCCCTAAGGCTCTAAGTTTTTCTTCTATTTTCTCGTATCCTCTATCCAGATGGTAAACTCTAAGAACCTCGGTTGTCCCTTCAGCGGCTAAACCGGCTAGCACAAGACTCGCACTTGCCCTTAGATCAGTAGACATTACCTTTGCTCCCTTGAGCTTTTGTACACCTTTTACAATTGCGGTATTTTCTTTCACCTGTATATCTGCTCCTAACCTTTGAAGTTCGGGAACATGAGTAAATCTATCCAGATAGATATTATCTTTTATTGTAGCGACACCATTGCTTAAGGACATATAAGCAATCCATTGTGCCTGCATATCGGTAGGAAATCCTGGGAATACAGCAGTTGAAACATCAGTAGATTTAATAGTATTGTTTACTTTTGATAATTCTATTAAGTTATTATTAATAATTATGTTACATCCGCTATCTTCAAGTTTTGATATAATATGACTAATAAATTTAGAAGGTAAATTTTTAATTTTTACTTTTCCCCCGGTTAAAGCTCCGGCGATTAATAAAGTTCCTGCTTCAATTCTGTCCGGTATTGTTTCTATTTCTACAGGTTTAAGTTCATCAACACCTTCCACAATTAATGTTGCCGTATTTACCCCCTCTATCCGTGCTCCCATTTTAATTAAGTATTCAGCAAGATTTGTGATTTCGGGTTCCATTGCAGCATTATTTATAATAGTGGTTCCTTTTGCTAAAACTGCAGCCATTAAAACATTTCCTGTCGCACCGACCGACGGAATATCAAAACTAATTAGTGCTCCTTTCAATCTTTTAGCTTTTGCTATAATATAACCTTCAGATAATTCTATCTCTGCTCCCAATCTTTTCATTCCATCAAGATGAAGATTTACAGGCCGCGGACCCCAAGCACAGCCTCCGGGCAAAGAAACTTTTGCATATCCAAACCTGGTTAAAAGCGGACCTAAAACGTAAACCGATGCACGCATCTTTTTTACTAGCTCATAAGGAGCAAACTGACTGGAAATACCGGTAGTATCTAATTCAAGGATATGATTTTTAAATTCACTACTAATACCTAGCTGATTAAGCAATTTAATCATTGTATATACATCATTCAGCTCGGGTGTGTTATATAAGACAGATATACCACCGGCTAATATGGATGCAGGCATTAATGCAAGCGAAGCATTTTTAGCCCCGCTGATTGTAATTTCACCGCTTAATTCTTTCCCGCCGTTTATTACAAACTTATCCAAAGATTCCTCAGGTAAATTAATTTATTTCAAATACTTACATGATGAAAATAAAGATTGGCAAGAGTAAAATCAATTTAAAGAAACAGGAATTGCATTTTTTAATTTATCTTTATGAAGAAACTAATAGAACGAAAGAGAAATTATCCGGGGCACCTCTTTTTTCTATCATTTTGGTTATACTTTTGGAAATTGTTTCAGGTTTTTCTTCCTGAAGCAATTTTTCCAGTTCAGCATTATTAATTACATTAGTTACACCGTCGGTACAGACCAGGAATTTATGTTTATCGGAAGGTATTAGCTTTAATTTGCTCAAATCTATTTCAACAGATTCGGTATCCCCAAGTGCCCGCATAATAATATTCTTATTAGGATGTGTTTCCGCCTGGTTTAAGGTCAGGTAGCCGTCGTCAATTAATTTTTGTACTAAAGAATGATCTTTTGTTAACTGCTTTAGTTTTCCATTCTTTAAATTATAAATTCGTGAATCACCTACATGCCCCCAATAGACTGTTTTATCTTTTATAAATAATATTTCGGCAGTTGTTGCCATTCCATCGAGAGAATCTTTTTTTGCGGATTCTTCCTTAATATTTCTATTAGCTGTTTCAATTGAGTCTTTTATTTTATTTAAATAATCCTTTTCATCGGAGTCTCTAAAATTTTTATAAATAATATCGATACATAAATTCGAAGCAATTTCTCCAGCGTTATTGCCTCCCAAGCCATCACAAACAATAGTTAATAGACCTCCATCAACCTCAAATATACCTATTGCATCCTCATTATTAGTTCGCTTCATTCCGACTTTGGATTCTTTTATATAGGTAAAATTCATTATCCCTCAATTAATTAGTTTTGCACTACTAATTTATATAAACATTTCAATTTAATGTATTTGAAAATAATTAAAAATAAAAATTAAAACATTTATTTTATTAAAATATTTAATGAAGTTATTTAATCCCAAATATTTTAGTGAGATTTGCAAAGTCTACTTCATTTGTTTAGTATATACATCCTGTTAGAATTATTTATTAAGTAAAATTTCCTCGTTTTAATTAATTTTATAAAATTAAATCGATTAAATCCATAGGATTTCTATTTTATTACTTAGATTTTATGTTGTAAATGCGTAAAATATTTTCAAATAAAGGTCATGAAGATTTAAGACTATTTCTCAAACTTATTAAAAAACATCATTTTTGTAAAAATAATTGTTTAGATAAAATGTATCCTAATATTTAGTTTTTAAATATTTATTGTCATTTGTAATCAAAATGAAATTGAAAGCAGATCCTTTTTATATTAAGAAGCAGGATTAATCGTATTAAATAGTCTTCGAGAAAAATGCAGTGATTTTATAAAATTAAACAACTATTTATAATTGCCAACGAAAGTTTATTCCCGGTAATGAATTATTTAATAATACAATATTCAAATCAGGGATTAAATCAATATATTTCTTATCTATTTTAGATTTGGCATTCTTCCTTGATGTAATGACATTACCAAAGCTGTAACCGAGAGCTAAAGCCAGTGGGAAATCACTCCACCAATGCATGCCTTTTGCGACCAGACCGATAGAAACAAATCCCAACACCGGGTAGCCTACAAATTTTAACCATGTCCGTTCAGGATAATTATTCATAATTACTACTAAGGTTGCTGTAGCAGTTGCAAGATGCCCGGAAGGGAATGCATCAAAGCTCGGGATCTTGTTATGATATTTAATTTGATCCGGGAAGAAAGACCATTTACCGGTTTGTACAGTTGCAGCTTCGGGTCTTTCCCTGCCGGTTAAATGTTTTAGTAATTGAACAGTGGCGCCGCAGGCCAGAATGACTTCTGCAATTTGTTCCGCTGTCTTTAATGCCTTATTATCTTTAAACATGAACCCGTAAGCTGCAAATCCCGCAGATAGGCCAAATTGGAATTTTCCATCTCCGGCAAAAGCAAATGTTTCACTTGTATTTCTAAAAAAATTATTCCTATCATATAATTTCTTAATAGGATGCCAGGTTTGGTAATCAGTCTTCAAAGCAGCATACGTTATCACAGATAAACCTAGGATAAAAGGCAAATTGCTTTTATTAAAAGTGTTCATGCTCCAGATTGCCCAATCTTCAGGAAGGTTCAAAATAATTCTCTCAATGCCTTCCGGTGAATTACTGTTTATATTGAATGAATATGACTCAAGTTCAGGCTGTAAATATTTTGCTGATGAATCAATAATACCGGAATATAATTGATGTTTAAGGTTTATTGAAGAAGTGTCCTTATCAAAGTTTTGAGCCTTAACCGGGAAAAATAATTTGGAAAACAGAAACCAGGCACAGATTATTTTTAGTAATAAATTCATAAAACGAATTTAATTAAATAGGCTTGGAATTTTAAAGAGTAAAGATAAAATTAAATTTGGAAATTTAATAATTATGCTTGTTTATTAAAATAATACTATCACGTATTAAACTATAGTAAAGTCTTGTTAAAACTGGAGTCTAGTTAGATTATTAGAATTATAACGAATGAATGATTTTCTTTAATAATTTTACTCCTGTTTTTAATTTGGATTTTTCAAATGCAGTATAACCTAACAATAATCCCGGTTTTTGTTTGAATTTCAAAACGTATTCAGAAAGAGGGTAAGCAATTAAATTATTTTCTTTTGCTTTTCTTGAAATTATTGCATCATTAAGATTTTCAGGGAGCCAGGCAATAATGTGCATTCCAGTATCGGAAGGATTTACTTTAACCACACCGTTGAGTTCTCTATCTATTTCATTTATTAAAAATTCCTGTCTTTCTTTATAGAGTGTGCGCATTTTTCTAATATGCCGGGTAAAGTATCCTTCTTTTAAAAATTGAGAAGTAATCATTTGTTCGAAAACCGGACTTTGCCTGTCCATCATCGATTTTGCAGAAACAAAAACTTCTAACATCTGAGGATCGGGCAGGACTAAATATCCTAAACGCAAACCGGGAAATAATACCTTGCTAAAAGTCCCAAGGTAAAGAACGCAATTATTTTTATCCATCCCTTGTAGAGAGGGAAGTGGACTTCCCGAATATCTGAATTCACTATCGTAATCATCTTCAATTATCCAGCAGTTGTTCCTGCTTGCATATTGCAGAAGCTGAATCCTTCTTGAAACACTCATTGTTAATCCAAGTGGAAACTGGTGTGAAGGAGTAGTATAGATTAATTTTGGAGCCGGGTATTTTTTTGATGAGTATTCGATATTTAATCCTTCATTATCTAAAGGCGACGGAAATATTTTAGCTCCAGCAAATAACATTGATGCTCTTGCACCAAAATAGCCGGGATC
>CAYUVK010000152.1:0-7996 GCA_964448105.1 uncultured Ignavibacteriaceae bacterium | reverse complement strand
TTCTTATATGATGTGAAAAAATTCTCACAATTTAAAACCGAAGCAGATGCTTTTCTGAAGAATAACAGGCTGTATAATACTTGTGAACTTAATGGCGGGAGGCTTGCATTTGCAACACAACGCGGCGGTGTTGCTCTTGTTGATAGAAGGGGCCGCCTTTTACAGATAATAAATTCAAAAACTGGGCTTCAATCGGATATAATTTATGATGTCTGCCAGGATAACCAGGGCGGATTATGGCTGGCAATGACTGAAGGAATATCACGAATCGAAATATCCTCTCCATTTACAATTTGGCCTAAGGAAAATACAGGGAATAATTATGTGTCTTCTGTTTACAGATTTCATAATCAACTTTATGCAACTAATTCATTCGGGCTTTTTTATCTTGATGAATCGTCTTCGACATTTAAACCGGTTGAAGGAATTAATTCAAGCGGAGATAATTTTATTTCCGTAGGCGGTTCTCTTTTTGCTTCTACTATTAGCGGAATTTACAGGATTGAGAATGTTAAATCTGCAAAAATTCTATTTAATTTTGAAGCTTCTTCACTATCCCAGTCTAATATAGACTCAAATGTTATTTATATAATTTATAGAATAGGAGTGGCAGTTTTAAAGTTTAAAGACGGCAAACTGCAGCTACTTAAAAGTATACCGGGAATTAATAGCGAAATAAATAATTTAGTTGAAGATACTGACGGCAGTTTGTGGATTCAAACATATTATCAAGGTATTATTCATATAAAAAGTGTCCCCGGGAATTTATTTTCCCTGCCGGATACAGCTAAAATTATTTTGGACCATTATAATAAGGGAAATGGATTACCGGGCAAATGGTGCAATATATTTTCAGTTGATGGTAAAACCCTTTTTGCTACTGACTCAGGCCTTTTCAGGTTTAATTACAAGACCGGAAGTTTTGTCCCCGATCTTATACTTGGAAAATCTTTTGCAAATTCAACTAATACAATTTCTTTCCTAAGCAAAAGTAAAAATGGTGATTTGTGGATTTTGGCAAATACTAAGAATGGGAATGAACTTGGGAAAGCAGTTAAACAAAAAGATGGACAATTTTTATGGCAGCCTAACCCGGTATTTCGAAGGTTAGATTTAAGCAATGTTTTTACAATCTATTCGGATTTTGACCCGGCAGCTAAAAAAGAATTTTTATGGATCAGTACTGATGAAGGATTAATTAAGTATAATCCTGAAATAAAAAATAATTACAATAAAGAATTCCCGACTTTAATACGCAGCGTAATGGTTAATCATGATTCATTAATATATGCCGGAATTGCTCGTGATTCGTTAAAAAGGAGAAATATTTTTCCATTTAAAAAAAATGATATAGTTTTCCAGCTTTCGGCAGTTAGCTATGATAAATCGGGAGGTAATCTCTACCAGTATTATCTTGAAGGGAATGATAAGAAATGGTCTCCCTGGACTGCCGAGCCTGTAAAAGAATATACTAATCTTTCAAATGGAGATTACAAATTTCATGTCCGTTCAAAAAATGTTTATGGAATAATTGGTGAAGAAGATTCTTTTGATTTTACAATCCTTTCTCCATGGTATTTTTCAGGGTGGGCATATGCACTGTATACCGTGATTTTTTTAGGATTATTATTCCTAGTAAGACATTCCGAATTAAAACGATTAAATAAAAAACATGCTCTTGAACTTGATCTCGTTGCATATGAAAAGTTAAAAGAACTAGACCAGCTGAAATCTCAATTCTTTGCAAACATATCTCACGAGTTTCGTACCCCGCTTACCTTAATTTTAGGACAAATTGAAAGTGTACTTTCATCTAAAATTGATACAAAAGAAAAAGGGAAGCTTCATGTTGCAAATAGGAATGCAAGAAGGCTGCTGACATTAATAAATCAATTACTTGATCTTTCCAAGCTTGAATCGGGAAGTATGGAATTAAAAGCTGAACAGCATAATATTGTTTCTTTTCTGAAAAGTCTATTCTATTCTTTTGAATCGATTGCCGAATCGAAAAAGGTTACTTTAAGATTTGATTCTGAATTTGAGAATATCCCGGTAATATTTGATCCCGACAAAATGGAAAAAATATTTTATAATCTTGTTTCAAATGCTTTCAAGTTTACACCTGTTGGCGGCGAAATAAAAGTTAGTCTGAATATTTTAAATAATTCTTCAGTTGAAGTTCATGTGAAAGATACAGGGAAAGGTATAAGCAAAGAGCAGCTTAATCATATTTTTGATCGTTTTTACCAGGCGGATGGTTCAAGCACCCGTGAGTATGAAGGGACCGGGATCGGATTATCTCTTACAAAAGAATTAATTGAACTTCATAAAGGGAGCATTTCAGTAAGCACTGAAGTAGGTAAGGGGACTGAATTTATAATTACTCTTCCTCTTGGAGAGATGAGTCTTGAAAAAGAAAAATTAGTGCATACAGATAAATTTTCTTTTAATAAAATTGATCATGAACTGGAAACAATTGGATCGGATCCGGCCTCAGGTATCCAGCATCCGGTATCCGGAATCAGGAATCCAGTATCCAGCATCCAGTATCCGGTATCGAGTAACAAGGAGATAGTCTTAATCGTCGAAGATAATCCCGATGTTAGATCTTATATGCGTGAACAGACTGAAAATGATTACAAGGTAATCGAAGCTTCCAACGGGGAGGAAGGTATTGTAAGAGCACAGGAGAATATTCCCGATATCATTATTACCGACGTTATGATGCCTAAAATGGATGGTTATAAATTCAGTAGAGAAATAAGAAAAGATGAAAAGACAAGTCATATTCCAATTATAATGTTAACAGCTAAAGCCGGGCTTGATGATAAAATAGAAGGGCTTGAAACAGGTATAGATGCTTATCTTACTAAACCTTTCAGCGCTAAAGAATTAAGAGTACGTATAAAAAATCTAATTATCCAGAGAAAAGAGCTGCGCAAAAAATTTAGCCGTGCAACGATAATAAAACCTTCGGAAGTTTCTGCTATTTCTGCTGACCAGGAATTTTTACAGAAAGCAATAAAAATAATAGAATCGCATTTTGATGATGAGCAATTCAGTGTAGAGAAACTTGCTGAAGCAGTAAATATGAGTGTTTCCCAGATTAACAGGAAATTAAATGCACTTATCGATCAGCCGGCAGGACAGTTAATCCGTTCCCTCCGTTTACAAAGAGCAGCAGACCTGTTAAAGCAAAATGCAGGTTCCGTTGCAGAAATATGCTACCAGGTTGGCTTTAGTGATCAAGCATATTTCTCACGATCATTTAAGAAACAATTCGGGTTCAGCCCTTCAGAATATAAGAAGCAGTAGCTAAAGCTTAGTGCATCTAAGTGTACTTAGTGTCTTAGTGGTTATTTCTAATGGTGATTTACCACTAAGGCACTAAGAACACAAAGGATCACCAAGAAAAATCACTATTTGCTCCAAAAATCCTAACAATTGCGCAAATAGTGCAAGATATCGGCCGACCTTTCTTCTAACTTTACAATCGTAATTTCAAATTCATTAACTCAAATCCCGATTAAACATGGTGAAGATCTTAAAATTAAAAGGAATCTATTCGGATATCGGGAAGATAGAGCTTGAAACAATGAAAACAATTGAATGGAAAGAATTAAGTGAAGAAAAAGCACCGGAATTACCTTTCGGCACTATCTTAGAACTCAACATTTCTTTCGATGAGAATGATTTTCTATTAGGTAAAAATGGGATAGTCTGGGCAACTTATGATTTAAGACAGGCTGAGATTATTCAAAATACACTCCTTGCACAAAATATTTATTCGGAAATAAAAAGAATTCATCTTGGAAACGAAGAAGTGTTTCTTTTAAAAATAGCTAATGAATCTGATATTGTTGATTCTATTGATTTTATCTGGAGAAATAATACCGGGCTAAGGCTAAAACCAGACTGGATTTATCCCAATGGCGAAAGTAACAAAAGTTTTGAGTTATGGCTAAGCGAACAATGAAGATAACCAAATATAAAACATACTCATTTAATTAATTATTATACATTAAGCAATAATAGGAGGTTCATAATGGCACATCTATTAGTTCATCACAAAGTTGAAGATTACAACAAGTGGAAGCCTTTATTTGACGAGCATTCATCCTTCCGTTCACAAAACGGATCAAAAGGAGGAAGAGTATTCCGCAGTGCGAACAATCCTAACGAGATTTTCATTCTTTTCGAATGGGATAACGTGGCGAATGCCCAAAAGTTTGCGCAATCTGATAATTTAAAAGAAATTATGAAAAAAGCTGGGGTTGTTGGTATGCCTGAAGCTTATTTTCTGGAAGAAGCTACGGAGCCTGCTAAGTAGCAAAATAATTTTAGTCAAAATAAAGAGTGTATATAAATGAAACCTTCAAATAAGCTTTTCAAGTTATTACTTATTAATTAAAAAAGGAGATCAAGAATGTTAACCATGATCCAATTTTCATATACTGCGGAAGCAGCCCAGAATCTAATTAAAAATCCTGAGGATCGCAGTAAAGGAGTTAAAGCTTTGGCTGAAAAACTCGGTGGAAAATTACACTCTTTCTATTATACCTACGGTGATTATGACGGTTTTGCAATCATAGAACTTCCGGATAATGTGTCTACATTGGCGGCAAGTTTGGCAGCTTCAAATCCGGCAACAATTTCAAAAATAAAAACGACGGTAATTATTACAGTTGATGAAGCAGTGGAAGCAATGAAGAAAGCTCACGGTTTGACAATCACTCCACCCAAAGGGTAACAATACCGGTTATACAAAAGAGTGTTCTTAAATAAATAATTCATTCAAATTTAATATATCATTATTAGGAGGGTTCAAAATGAAAAATCTCAAATCACTTTTGAGTTTGTTGCTGATTCTGCTTTGTACAGCCTGGAGTAACTCAACAATGGCTCAGGAAGCTCAAGGGAATGTTTTTGTTATGACAAACTTTGAAAGGGCTTTTACCGAGGAAGGTTCTGCAAGGGAATTAGACTCACTTGCTACTCTTTACATGGATAAAGTTTATGGAAGCGATAATGAATTCGTGGTTAGTCATAAAGCAGTGCGCCATTGGTGGGGGCATAACAACAGGGATTTTATTGCAATTATTGAGGTCAAATCATGGGATGATGTTACTAAAGCCTATGAAAAGTCAAATGAACTTTTTGAGAGAGCCTGGCCGACAAAAGCAGCAAGAGATGAATTCAATAAAGCTTATAATAAATATTTTACCGGCAAACACTCGGATGAAATTTATAGGGAAGTGGTATTTAACAAATAAATAAATAATTCAAATCCTCCGGGAATTTATTTCCGGGGGAAAACCCAAATACGATAAAATCGATTAAAAAAATCTAAACTATTTTTTGAAAGATTTAGCTGGGGTAAAAACAAATAAATATAAAAAGGACTACTAAAGTGAAAAACCAAATATTGACCTTCGTTCTTTCAATAGCATTACTTTTCTTCTTTACATCTACTTTGACTTTTTCTCAAAAAAGAGCGGTGCGTTATTTAAAACAGCACAATTCGCCATTTGTAAAAGCAAATTTAGAAAAAACTGAGAAAATGTTGCTTAAAGCAATTGCCAATGATTCTTCAAATATGAAATTATCTGCAGTACAATCTATGAGACAAATTGAACAGATTTTTCCAGATGAAGCGTTTAATTCGTTTATTGAACCTTTAATAGAAATTATTAAAGATGAAAATAATGGAACTCAATTGCGAATAACAGCCGCTATTGTATTGGACGAACTCCATTCTGATTTAGGTGACAAGGCTATTTATGAATTATCCAAAAATTGCCCTGATGAATCTATAAAGAATATTTCTACGGCACTTTCAATTGAAAGTCTTAAGATTGATCAAAAAAGACTAGATAAAAACCAGTAAAACTATTGCCGATTAAAAAAATTCGGATTGTAAAATTCATTAAATAAATTCATTAATTATAAGGAGAAAGCGTTATGAAAAAACTTCAAGCATTATCTACAGTTTTATTTGTAGTGATACTTATGTGCGGAAACAGTTTCGCCCAACAATGGTCCGATGAACAAAAAGATGTTTGGGCCGGTGTAGAAAAATATTGGGCTGTGGAAGCATCCGGTGATGCTGCCGGATTTATGTCATATTTTGATGATAGTTATCAAGGATGGTCGTATCAATCTAAAGTACCTCAAAGTAAAGCTAATGTAGCTAAATGGATTGAAAACGATATTAAAAATAATACAACCGTAGTGTATACTATTACTCCTGTAACAATATGGGTTAAGGGAGATTTTGCGTACGTTCATTATTACTATGCAGAATTAGACAAAAATAAAGAAACAGGAAAGAGTGAACCAAGCTCAGGAAACTGGACTGATATTCTTATGAAAAGCAGCGGCAAATGGGTTTTGATCGGTGACCATGGCGGAAGAACCTCTAAGCCGAATAATCAATAGAATTATGTAAAGGAGATAATAAGAATTATCTCCTTTTTTGTTTTATCAAAAAAGTGAATGAAAAATTCATTTACAAAATTTTATTAAAAAAGGAAGAATAATGAAAAATTTTAATTTAGGTACAATAATTTTATTGTTTGCGGTGTTAGCAAGCAGCACTTTCGCAGGAGATAAAGAAGATGTACAAGCTTTAGCTAATAAAACAGCTGAGGCATTCAATCAGCATAATTTCACAACATACTGGTCATATTTCACAGCTGATAATACTGAATTTCCCTACGTTGGATCAACTTTAAGACATGATGCAGCTGCCTGGAAAGGTTTTATTGAAGGAACTGCCTCTCTTGCATATGTAAATTATCATGGGCAGGACTTTCATATTCAGGTTTATAATGAAGATTCAGCTGTAATAACAAGTTACTATACTTTTACATGGATGGAAAAAGGAGGGCAGATGAATTTTCAAAGCGGAAGAGCCAGCTTTGTGGCGGTAAAGCAAAATGGTAAATGGCTTATTGCACATATGCATTTTTCAAAGATGTTTTAAAGTAAATAAAAACTAACATTCACTGGGAAAGTAATTGAAATTATTAATGAATAGGGAGTTTTTCTTAAAAACTTTTGGTTTGATATCATTATTTCTTTTCGTAGCAGGATGTCAGCAGCAGCAAAATACAGATACAAAACCTGTATCCGAGAAAATTGATTTACAAAAAGTCAAAACCATAATTGAAGGTATCGATAAACAATTCGCCAAAGATTTTTATAATGGTGATTCTCTTGCATTGGCCAAATATTATTCAAGTGATGCAAAATTCGGTTCATTAAAAGGGAAGGATATTCTTTCAGCTTGGGGCAAAATGATCCGTAACTCGATTAAAGACAATACGAGAAATTTACTTTTTACAACAACTGCTTTTACCGGAGACTCTGTTTACATGGTTGAATTGGGTATTTACGAAGAAAGGGATGATAAGGATAATTTAAAAAACAAAGGCAGATATTTAGTTGTATGGAAACAGGAAAACGGCGAATGGAAAATATACAGGGATATTGGATTGTAAGACGAAATATAAAATATAAACTTATTTAATGGTTAATAGAAGGAGAGTATTATGAAAAATCTGACTCAGATCATTACAATAATGATTACACTAATATTTTTTTCAGGTTGCGAACAGCAAACAGATTATTCCAAAGAGATTGATCCTATCGTGAATAAATATGTTGAAGTCTGGA
This sequence comes from uncultured Ignavibacteriaceae bacterium, assembly GCA_964448105.1. GTDB lineage: Bacteria > Bacteroidota > Ignavibacteria > Ignavibacteriales > Ignavibacteriaceae > CAVQBP01. Next base: position 319 of record CAYUVK010000152.1, on the reverse strand, counting down.
ATAGCGGTAATGTGGACGAATTAGATACAGTTATAGATTCGAATTTTGTACGACATGCAGAATCCACTTCTGCTGAAGGATTAGATAATCTTAAGAAACTAATTACAGGAACCAGAACGGCTTTCCCGGATTTAAATTTAGTCTTAAATGACAGGATATATTCAGAAAACAGGTTTGCCGCGCATTTTTCATTCACCGCTACTAATACTGGCTCCGGACAAATGCCTCCGACAGGGAAATCTGTTAAAGTATGGGGAGTAGTTATTGCTCATTTTGCAAATGGAAAAGCAACTGAAGAATGGGTCGGTTATGATAATCA
>CAYUVK010000151.1:0-8012 GCA_964448105.1 uncultured Ignavibacteriaceae bacterium | reverse complement strand
AAGACCATTCTCTATCGGGTGAAGCCATCCATGCCTCGCCGATCATTCCGCCAAACTCAGCAAGAGGCACATCAAACGGAGCTATAGACAATCCTTTTTGGCTATTTGAAATGTCTACCCATCGTTGAACCGTGAAATAATTTTTATTTGCTCCGGGCAGCTGATCTATTTCAGGCCGGATATCAGCCCACGCAATATTAATTCTGGAAATCGGATCTTTTATATTTGACGGGAATGCAAAACGGATATTCTCTTTTGAGTAGTCCTTCAGCTTATCAATAGTATTAATTATTTCGATCTTATCGAGATCATTGAATAAAACTATATCCTGCAATAAGCTGTTGCAGCCCTGTGCCGCAGACTTAAAAGTGACAGATTCTAATACTGGACCGTTTTCATAACTAACCAATTTTGGATTGCTGCTTAGAGTTATATTCGATGCATTTGTTCCCGAATGTATAAACTGATTTAATCCGTATATATTGGCTGAATCAATATAATTAAAATTGTTTCCGGCTCGGGTTAGATCTTTGATTGCAAAAGTTGAATCGTTAAAAGTTAATCTGTAGAAATTATTTGATAGTATATAATCATTCAAAGGAGATGAGATTTCATTTCCATTTTTTCCTTTAACTATCTTATATCCTTTATACCCCAATGGTGGAATATCCTCTGCGGTAAATACAAAATCACCATTAGATAATTTTTGAGAGGGAACCGGATTGCCTTTCTCATCCAGGATTGAAAAATCAGTCATTCCTTTGAAAGCCGGTATTGTTACTATATCGCTTCTTTGCCAGGAAGAGGGATTGCATACATAAAAATCATCATATGCTTTATTTATTTGATTTTTATAAGCTAAATTTTGCAGAAGCTTTTGAGCAATACTGTCGGCTTTAACTGCGTAGGATTTTTTTATTTCCCATTGTTCTTTAACAGATTTCAATTCCGGATCGGAGATGCTGTTCCAGGCTCCCCAGGTATGTTCGGAATAGAGTAGAACATAGTCCCACGCTTCGTCAAATTCTTTTTGAGGGAAATCTTTGTAGTCAAAAAGCGTGTACATGGTTTCAAGTTGAGTTAATAATTCCGCAGTATTCCTGTTCATAGCTGTTTCTTTAGCAGTAGAAGCAGCGCCATCTTCCCAGTAAGGAGTAAAATCACCGGAATAAGTCGGAATTACTTTTGCATATTTTGCTTCAAAGTCTTTAAACATTTCCTCGGTTGTAGAGATTTTAAATTTGGGAGTTACATGAGTATCATTCCAATGTTTTACCCATGCAGGCAGTAAAGAATCGGGAAATCCGTTATCACCTCCGATATTGTATCTTAAATGAACCATATCATAAGGATAATTCTCCGAATCCAGTTGATCAAGATATTTAGCCATCGGAGTAAAATCATCCCGGGTCAGCCTCCACCCATGAAACCAAGCATATCCTTTCCCGGCTACCCAGACAAGTATCTTTTCTTTGCCGCTTGGCGATTTCCAGTAAAATGGTCTGTCTCCCCATGTCTTTAATGTGTTTCCTATTCTATCACCGGGATTTGGTCCTACAGAAAAGTATTTTATTCCATTATCTGCGAAAGCTTGAACAACTCCCCAGGTATAACCGGGAACATCGGAGATCATAGCGCTTTCTATTTTAATACCGATTTTCTTTTCCAGTAAATTTGAATATTCAATCCAGCGGTATAACTCTTCAGGCCTGCTTAATCCGGTTAAAAGATTTGCATAAGTTGCATCTAAACCGATCCATCCTTTTTTAACGGCATCATAAAATGCTTCTCTTTTGTCTGGAAAATTATCCAGATATCCTTTTACTGCCCAGAGTACCTCAACATTCCATCTGAAAGCAGCATCTTTACCGTATTTTAATGATTCTTTTGAATATTCAATTGCTTTCTCATAATTATCCCAATGCTTTTTTTCTATATTAGGCTGCAGATCAGTATAACCAATATCAACATGAGCATGAGGGATTAAATAGAATGTGATTTTTCTCGCAGGATTTATAGTTGTTGTGTAAGTTTTTGCCTCTCCGTTTACAGTTATATTTATTTTGACTTCTTTTGGTTTTTGGAGTGCGGTAAATTTCAAATAAAAATCATTCATTCCAAGCTTTAATTCGGACGATATGTGCTCTTTACCGGCGGTTGAAATCTTTACCGGTCTTGGCGAATCAAAATGATCAATTGATACTTTTACCCGCTGCAAAAGATTTCCTAGTGAATCCTTTGAAACAACTTTTTCCGGTTCAATCCTAGTTTTTGGAATCAGCGGATATTGCATCGTCATATACCAGTCTTTACTATTGGTCGCATCACCTTTAACTTTAATTCCGGCAAAGTTCTTACCATCTAATAATTTTTTTGGGATAGTTAAAACCATGTAACCGAAAAAATCATCAACGGCATCTACCTTTATAAATTTGAAGTGAAGTTTGCTGCCGTCTTCATTAGTTAAATCCCAATCCTTTTTTTCCTGATTTGGAGAATTGTTAAATTCAAATAGAAGCTTGCCGTTTACATAGAGAGAGAATTTATGTGGAGCAGTCGAGGTAGCAACTGAATAACCGGCAATCCAGGCAAAAGTAATAGATTCATTTTGATAATTTGATGGAATCGTATCCGTTGCCCATTCAATATAATCTTTATCATTAAGACATCTTATTAATAATGCAAGGTTAGCATCGGGATGACAGGAATGATAATCAAGATTTTCCCCTGCAATTCTTTTGGCAAAACCGTTTATCCAATTTGTCTGGGCTCTTAATGTAAGACAAAAGTTCGTTAAGAATAAAAATGCTGCGAGTATAATTTTAAATCTAATCATCACAGTGTAATCCTTTATAAAGGTTTATAAAGTTATAATAGCTGGAATAAGTATCCTCCCAATTTTAATCTCATTTAAAGCAGTGTAATTTTATCAAGAAAAGTATTAAAATATTTTTTAATAAAATAATCAAATAGAAAATAATAGTAAATTTTTTAAAAAAATAGTAAAAATTAAATTTGTTTTCAAAAAAATATTATTATTTTTGTTGTATCATACTTAGTTTATTTTATTGAAATAAAAACGTTAATATTCTATTACCTCCTAAAATCTAAAATAATTTTAGAATTATTTTATGTAATCTAAATTTTTACAAATTCAATCTGTGAAAGGATATCAAAATGCTTAAGGCAAAATTTATTCTTGTAATTTCCATAATTTTAGTCTTTTCACTTGATGTTGAATGCCAGTTATCGGGTGGTGTTGTTCTGAAAGATGGATTGGTAATTAAATTAGGCCCGTCAAATATTAATAATGTTATATCGCCTGATCCGATTATAGCATCAATGGTTACAAGCAAATGGGAAACACCTTCAGATAATGAAATATTTAAATGGGAAGATACAACAGTAGGGAAATGGGAAAAAATAGCACCTGATTCTGCGGGCTGGTTCAGGGACCGTTCATTAAGGAATTCATATATTGATTTTAAGTATCATTCCAATAAGAATGATTATGCAATCCTTGAGCAAAACGGAAATAGTCTGGTCTTTGTTAACGGGATAGAACGCTCCGGTAATCCATACGGTTATACGGACACTTACGGTTTATGGGAACCAAAATTTAATTATTCGCTAATCCCTGTCAAATTGCACAAAGGAGATAATGAATTTTTATTTAGATGCAGAAGAGGTTATTTTAATGCTGTACTCCATCCCGGTAAAGAAGGACTTATGTTCAATGACAGGGATCTTACAATACCTGACCTTATTGTAAATAAAGCTACTGATACTTATGGTGCAATTCCGATAATAAATGCTACCGATAATTACTATAATAATTTAATGCTGAAAACCTGGACCGGGAATTCTACTCCTGAATATCACCCGGTTAGGGTAATTAATCCGCTTTCAATATTTAAAGCAGCATTTAGTATCAAATTACCGGCTCAAGTTGATACAGGCAGGTTAAATTTAAATATTGCTCTAGTAAAAAAAGAAAATGGAAAAGAAAATATTCTGGCATCATCAGTTATTGAATTAAGGGTAGTATATGAAAGCGATAATAGAAGGGAAACATATATTAGCGACCTGGACAATAGTGTGCAGTACTATGCGGTTAATCCGCCTCAAAATCTTAAAGGAAGACCCGCACTCTTTTTAAGTTTGCATGGAGCCGGTGTAATAGCTTTAAACCAGGCTAACGCTTATTATCATAAAAACTGGGGGTATATTGTATGCCCGACTAACCGCCGTCCGTATGGATATGATTGGGAAAACTGGGGGAGAGTGAATGCTCTTGAAGTCCTTAATATTGCTAAGAAAAAATTTGATATTGATCCTAACCGCATTTATCTAACCGGCCATTCAATGGGCGGGCATGGAACATGGCATGTTGGTATAAATTATGCAGATCAATTCGGTGCTATCGGTCCAAGCGCAGGGTGGATTAGTTTCTGGTCTTACAGAATTAATCACCTTAAAGATTCCTCAACTGTTGAAAGGATGCTTGTACGCTCCACAAAACCGAGCGACACTTACGCATTTACTACTAATTTAAAACCTGATGGAATATATATAATCCATGGTGAGAATGATGACAATGTTCCGATTGAACAGTCAAAATCCATTGTTGAGAATTTATCAAAGTTTCATAAAGACTTTATTTTTCATGAGCAGCCGGGTGTGGGACACTGGTGGGACTTATCTAACGAACCGGGGGCTGACTGTGTCGATTGGCACCCATTATTTGATTTCTTTGCACACCATGCAGTTGCACAAAAAAATGAAGTGCTTAATATAGATTTTGTTACTTCCAATCCCGCTGTTTCATCAAAGAATTACTGGGTAGAGATTATAAATCAATCTGAACAGCAGAAGTTAAGCAACATTAAAATGCATCTTAAACCGGGACTTAGGGAATTTACCGGAACTACATCGAATACAGAAATGCTTTCTATGGATGCTTCAATGTTGCCGCCTGGTAAACCTGTATCAATTGATCTTGATAATCAAAAACTTGCGGATATAAAAATTCTGGATGATTCAAAAATCTATTTGTTGAAAAACAATGGTAAATGGGAATTAACCTCAAAACCGGATTTAAAAAATAAAACTCCGGAACGCTGCGGTAATTTTAGAGAGGCTTTTAATCATAATGTTCTATTTGTTTACGGAACACATGGAAATAAAGAAGAAAACAAGTGGGCATTCGATAAAGCAAGATATGATGCTGAAAAAATATGGTACCAGGGAAATGGTGCAATAGAAGTTATCAAAGATGATAATTTTGACCCGATAAATTATCAGGATAGAAGCGTTATTCTTTTCGGCAATTCAGAAACTAATTCGGCATGGAAGTTTTTGCTGAAAGGTTCCCCCGTTCAAGTAAATGATAATGAAATAAAAGTAGGGACTAAAGAATACAAAGGGAATGATTTAGCTTGTTTAATGATTAGACCAAGACCGGATAGCAAGTATGCTAACGTAGGAATAATATCGGGAACAGGAATAAAAGGGATGGAACTGGTAAACCTGGCTCAATATTTTGATCAATATATGAATTTACCCGACGTTGTTATTTATAATTCAGGAATATTAAAATCGGATGATAAAGGTGTAAAATTCACCGGCTACTTTGGCAATGACTGGAGTCTGCAGAAAGGTGAATTTGTAAGTCAATAATTCAGTTAAAGAATTTCAATTTTAGATACTCGATACTCGGTTTCCTATCTAGTATCGAGTATCCAGTTTATCTCGCAAGTAGGAAAATAAATATTATGAAATATTCTAACTTTAAGACAAAGAATTTGGTGCAAAAACTTTTCATCATGTTCTTATTTGTGACCATTAATATTTTCGCTCAAACAGAATTAACAGATTACGTTAATCCGTTTGTTGGTACGGACGGGCATGGACATACTTATCCGGGTGCGTCGCTTCCTCACGGTCTGGTTCAACTAAGCCCTGATACCGATACAGAGGGTTGGGACTGGTGTTCCGGTTATCATTATTCTGATTCTACACTGATGGGATTTAGTCATACGCATCTCAGCGGTACCGGAATAGGTGACTATGGTGATATTTTGTTTATGCCGACAACCGGTTCTTTAAAAACTGAACCGGGTCCAAAAGATAATCCGGGTAAAGGGTACCGATCACGGTTCAGTCATAAAAGTGAAATTGCTAAACCGGGATATTATTCTGTTTTTCTTGAGGAATACGGTGTAAAAGCCGAATTAACCGCAACTGACCGGGCAGGGTTTCATAAATATACTTTCCCGGAAACTAATGATGCTAATATAATTATTGATCTTAATCATGGTATTCAGGATAAAACAACAGACTCCGAAGCCAAAATTATTAATGATAAGACAATTGAAGGCTACAGGCGTTCTACCGGCTGGGCAAAGGATGAATGCGTTTACTTTTATGCTGAATTTTCCAAACCCTTCAAATCATTTGGCTTATCTGAAAACGGGAAAGTCTTTGATAATAAAACATCTGCCGAAGGGAAAGATATAAAAGCTTTTGTACGCTTTAATACTTCAAAAGACGAAGCAGTATTTATTAAAGTCGGGATCTCTTTTGTAAGTATTGATGGTGCTAAAAAAAATGTTCAGATTGAGATCCCCGGTTGGGACTTTAATAATATAAAAGACATGGCCGATAAGAAATGGAACGAAGCCCTATCTTCAATTTCTGTTGAATCAAATAATAAGGAAAATAAAGCTGTTTTTTATACTGCTATATACCATTCCTTATTAACTCCGAATATCTTTTCCGATGTTGATGGAAAATTTACTGGTATGGATAAGAAGATTCATTCCGTCAAAGATCATCATAATATGTATACTGTATTTTCGTTGTGGGATACCTTCAGAGCCGAGCATCCGCTGTTTACTATTATAGAACCGGAACGTGATCTCGATATGGTTAGATCATTAATTACAAAATATAAAAACGGCGGATTACTCCCTGTTTGGGAGCTTGCTGCAAATGAAACAAATACAATGATCGGCTATCATTCAATCCCGGTTATAGTTGATGCATATTTTAAAGGAATAAAGGACTTTAATGCTGAAGAAGCCTATGAAGCAATGAAGAAAAGCGCAATGCAGAACGACTATGGATTGAAATATTACAAGGAAATGGGTTATATACCCTCTGATCTTGAAAGTGAAAGCGTATCAAAAACTTTGGAATATGCCTATGACGATTGGTGCATTGCTAAAATGGCAAAGGCGCTCGGAAAAGAAAAAGATTATAATTATTTCATAGACAGGGCTAAATTTTTTACTAATGTTTTTGATCCTTCTACTTCTTTAATGAGGGCTAAGAAAAACGGAAGATGGTATGAACCATTTGATCCCTATTCGGTCAGCGGGAATTATACCGAAGCAAATGCCTGGCAGTACAGTTTTTTTGTCCCCCAGGATGTTGATGGGCTGATAAGACTTATGGGAGGAGAACAAAAATTTGTATCAAAATTAGATGAATTATTCAACACAAGTCCGAAACTAACCGGCAGATCCCAATCCGATATAACAGGAATGGTTGGACAATATGCGCAGGGAAATGAACCGAGCCATCACATGGCCTATCTTTATAATTATGCCGGCGAGCCATGGAAAACTCAGGATGTTGTTCATAAAATTGTAAGCACACTTTACACAGACAAACCCGATGGGCTTTGCGGTAACGATGACTGCGGGCAAATGTCTGCCTGGTATGTTTTTAGCGCAATGGGATTCTATCCTGTTTGCCCGGGAGACGATTCATATGTTATTGGCACACCTCTTTTTGATAAAGTAGAAATTAATGCGGGAAAAGGGAAGACATTTACTGTTGTTGCAAATAATCTTTCCGATAAAAATTATTATATACAGTCAGTTACTTTAAATGGTAAAGAATATCCGTATTCATACATTAAACATTCCGATATTATCAACGGTGGCAGCCTGGTTATTAATATGGAACCGCAGCCGGGTGATTGGGGAAAAGATTCAAATTCACGC
>CAYUVK010000150.1:0-8339 GCA_964448105.1 uncultured Ignavibacteriaceae bacterium | reverse complement strand
ACAATTTTAGAATTAAAATCAAAATATTTATTACTTTCTTTATCATAAGCTCTTACACCTGTAACCTCATTTTTATTTTTTAACAGTTCTTTAACTTGAAGATAATTTAAAGCTTCAGCCCCTAGAGAACACGCCCATTTTAACGATTCAATTATTACTCTATGGGAATCCATCATTGACCCGTCGAACCAGACTGCGCCAGCTTTTAAACCTGAAATATCAACTCCAGGAAAAATACTTTTAACTTCATCGGCAGAAATAATTTTTCCATTTGGTAATTTTGAACTATTCCCGACTCCTTGATTTCTTTTAAAAGAAAGAATATCATTTAGTAACAATGCTGCTCTAAAGATTGAAGGACGATAAACGCCTTTCCCATATAAAGGTATTAAACATGGGATCGGTTCAACTAAATCCGGAAAATTCTGTAAGAACCATCTTCTGTCGGATACTGATTCGAAAAATCTGGGTAAATCAACATTTTGTAAATATCTAAATCCTCCATGAATAATTCTTAAACTATTAAAACTAGTTGCCCCTCCGAAGTCATCTCTTTCTAACAATAATGTTTTTAATTTTCTTTGCGAGGCAATTAATGAAAGCATAACTCCATGTATTCCTCCTCCAACTATGATTGCATCATAAAAATTATTTTGCAATAATTCCGGATTACGGGTAATACTAATCATTTATAGTTCTTTTAATTTTGGTCATTATTTGCTTACCCAATGAAAATCTATTTTTGCCAGGTAAGGAAAAGATGTAATAATCATTAATTCTTTTAATATAAAAAGGATCATCCCCAATAAAGTTAGATGATTTCATATTTTTAATTCCCCAATATATACATTCATAACCTGTTTCTTTTGATAATTGAACAGTTAATTGATTACCAAAATACCAGGGCAAACATAAATGTGTAACGGATTTATTAAGATGATCTTCAATAGTTTTTCTTGAATCTAATAGATCCTTTCTAATTTCAGCAATTCTCTCTTCATAGTTTTGAAATCTCCCTTCTCCAAATTCCTTTATCATCTTAATAAAGTAAGATTGTAATTCATTTCGCCAATTGAAATTATCAAAAAAAGATTTTTCTCCGTGAGATCGAACATATCCAATACAGGAAGCATTAATATTTTCATTAGGGATATATCTTGTTTTTGAAATAAGATGTGAATCCCATTGATATATAGGCGAACCATATTCTACTTGCAAGCGTGAGTATTTATCTTCAGTAAAATAACCAAGAGGATTCAAAGTACTATCTATTAATGAAGTTGTAAAATCGGGGTTAATAAAATCGACTAATTTTTTATTTATAAAAACTGAAGCGTGATACATCGAATGAGATTGAAAATCAACCAAACCGCTTTTGTGCATTTCATTTATTTCATCCCAGTTGCAAAAAGGTATTCCAGATTCAATATTTTCAACATCCTTTAACGATATTTTACCAGACCAAACATTTTCTAATGTGGGAGACTTGACTTCATTATCTTTTATTATTGAGGGTACAACAAAACTTATTGCAGTAAGATTATATTTTTTTAAAAGGGGAAAAGCCGTTGTCCATAAACTTTTTCTTCCATCGTCAAAAGTTAAAACAATACTATTCCTAGTTCCTTTTTTCTTCCCTTTTATAATTTCGATAAGAGATTCGGAGTTGAGGGTTCTATAATTATTTTCTGATAAATATCTAAATTGTTTTTCAAGTAATTCCGGCTTTACTGAATGAAAACTAAAAACCGGTATATTATTTTCAGATAAATAATCCGAATTTTTATATACAAAATATGGGAGTGAGAACGATAAAAGAGCTAACCCCTCGTCTTTATTCTTTCGATAAATATCCGAGAATCTTCTAGTTAAATATGAACTAAACAAATATTGGCCTTTATTTAATGGTAAAATGAATAGGTTTAATATAATCTTATATGAAAATCTTTTGAAATGGAAGTGATTTTATAATAAGTTTTGGGATATTTGTTTATTTAATAATTAGCAAACTCTACTTAGGTGTATGAGTTAATGTTAATTTAGGTAAATTTTTAGCATTGTCACTAAAGTAGCCCATTTCTTCATACCAATCTGCAGTATTTTTAAGTCCTTCGTCTATACCTACTTTTGGTTTATATCCAAGTTCACGTTTTGCTTTATCGATACTAAAGGCCCTAACCTGTCTAAACCAATCTACACGACGCGGGAAAATAGGTGGCGCAATTCCGAAAGGTTTACACATTTTTTCAACAACATGCCCTGTAATAACCAAAGGAGTAATCGGATAATATTTTATTTTAACATCTATATTTAAAGCTTTTCCAACACGTTTAACTAATTCTTTAATTGGAAAATATTCTTCATCTGCAATTATATAAGTTTGTCCATTCCCTTTATCCAAATCCATGCTTAAAATAAATGAATCAATAAGATTGTCTATATAAACCGGGTGATAAAATGTGTTGCCTTTCCCGAACATAGGGAATACACCGGTTTTAGCTCTTTTAAAAATCATGTAAAATCGTTCAGGATCACCGGGGCCATATATTGCAGTAGGACGAATTATAGTAACTTTCATTCCTTTCTTTATAAATTCTTGTGCTACCAATTCTCCTTCATATTTTGTCTGTTGATAATAGTCTTCAGGAGCTATTGGAGAATTTTCATTCCCGGGAAGATTTGCAATATGTCCGTGAACACCTTGAGTACTGCAATAGACTACTTTTTTAATATTGTGCTTTTCAGCAGCTTCAAATACATTTCTTGTTCCGTTAACATTAACATTATAATAATGTTCATTAGGTACATCAAGCTCTCTAAAGGCAGCAGCAACATGAAAGACAAAATCAATATTTTCAGTTGATTTATCAATAAGATTCTTATCGATTATGCTTCCAATAATTACTTCCACTCCTGCATCTTTAAGTTGATCAACTCTTATTCCTTCTTTATAATCGATAGTTTTTACGGAGTATCCAAGATTGACTAATCGCATAACCAAAGCACTACCGGTAAATCCGGTTCCACCCGTGACTAATACCTTCATTATTTTTCCCATTTTATGTTATAAAAAATTCTATACTGTTTTTTGCAAACTCAATTAACATTAATATAGTAATTGCTTTTTTAGTTAAAAAATCATATGCATTGTTTAGTCTTTCTTTATGCGATTTGTAAGTATGATTCTCTTCAATAAATTTTTGCCCGCTTTTTCCATATTTTTTTCTTAACTCAACACTTTCAGTAAGCGCAACAATTGCTTTCGCAAAACTCTTAGCATTAGCCGGAGCAAGATAAGCTTCTTTTTCAGTTAATAGCTGGTTATGAGTATATAGATCAGTTGCTATTACTGGTCTGCCGGAATGAAGGTACGGAAATATTTTCATTGGTGTATTAACACCTTTTATTCGCGGACAAACAATAATATCGGATTCAGCTAGATATTTATCCAGTTGATTGAATGGTTTTGGTCCAAGAAAATGAACCCGATCCCTTATATCAAGATTGATAGATTTTTCTTTATAAAATTCAATATCCAGTAAATTGCCGCCAATTATTACTAGGTCAATTTTATCAGTTTTTTTGCAAGCCAATTGAAAACTTTCAAGCAGCAAATCAATACCCTGATATGCCTCAAGATTTCCTATATACATCAAAATATCTTTTTCTATTCCAATTTCTTTTTTTAGAAAACCTTTGCTTGGAGCCCCGGGATTTTTAAGTTGTGATATATCATGGATTGTAACCGTTTTGGGGGAACCATGATTTTCGCATAAGTCCGCAAGAGCATTGCAAACCGGCAGATTTAATTCGGCATTTATGATAGCTATTTTTTCCAAAAAGTTAAACACCGGGGCAAAAAATCGAAGGGCAGGTTTTTTTTCTATAATCTGTTGAGCAATTGATGAATCTAAATCATATACATAAGGTATTCGATATATAATTTTAAAGAACAAAGCAAAAAATACCGATTCTTCCCCCGCATGTATCAAATCATAGTCTTCGTTAGAAACCATCTTCCATGCTTTAAAGAACATAAGAAAATCAGCAACTAATTTTTTGAATGAAAATCCCGGGCGAATATTTTGCAGATATTTTAAATTTGGAATTCTAAAAATTTTAAGATTAGGCAATGTAACATCTTCACCTTCATTATAAACTAATAAATCTATTTTTGTATTTGATCTTTCCGAAAGAACTCTTAATACAAGGTGGACGTCAATTGGAGTTCCCCTTTCCTGATAAAAAGGATGCGGAGCAAGTAACAGTATTTTCATGTGAGCACCAGATTTTGTTTATATACTAAATTTTTATTAAGTAATGAATAATAACTCTCTACTTTTTGAATCTCTTCAAATCTTTTTGTTTCATCCCAATCCAACTCCTCAGCCATAATTTTTAATGTAAAATCTAATTCTTTATCATCCGGCAGGCCTGAACTTCCAATATCTGTTCTTCTTAAAATTACATCATCAAGATGTAAAGCCATCTCATCTTCTATTGCAAAAATAACTTTTGCTCTTAAAAGTTCATAATATTTATCTTTTTTTTCGATATTTTCTGCAGAGCTATTTAAATGGCTAAGAACATTACTAATTTCGCTCCCGTAATTATATACTAAGCTATCTATTTCTTGATTTGAATAAAATGCTTGATATTTTTCATGGGTTTTATTTTTAAATTCATTTAAATTGACAATTTCACCGCCGATCAATTTTGGCTGGGATTTTATTGACATTTTTTTAAACCCCGGATTTATGGTTCTTAATAAGGTATCTGCGACATTTAATGCCGTAGTATATTTTACACCGACCAATTTATAAAATCCGTTTATCCCTGATTTTGCTCCATTAATTATTCTGAAATGTGAAAGTGTAGAATTTGAATTTTCAAAATTATCAGCAGCCGGGACAAAACCTTTATGTACAAATTCCACATCATCGTAAGTTAGGTTTGCCTGCGGGAATGTTTCATTAAAATTATTTAACAGTTTTCTTACATGTATTTTCTTAAATACAAAATTTTCTGGTTCAGGAGCAGGATACCAATCTGTTCCTAAAATTGTCTTATCTTTCCATGGGGCAACAAAATATAAGCGATTATTTTCCGGGTTTTCAATACCGGCAGCATAATTATGCGGAAACATTCTTTTTACTACTACATTTATTCCAGCTACATATTTTTGTTTTGGTATATTTAATTTTTCATTTAGATCAATTAGATCGGAACCCGTACAAGCAATAACTTTTTCAGCTTTTATTTGAAAATGATTTTGACTCAACTTGTCAAATACTTCAACTCCCTTTACATCATTGTTGTCAATTATTAATTTTTCTGCTTTTACATAATTAGCGGCAGAACATCCAATATTAACGGCAGATTTTATAAATGAAATAATCAGTCTTTCTGTATTGTTGCAAAAAGCATCGAACCATAAAACTCCCCCTCTTAGATTTTTTTGTTCAATACCCGGTAATAAATCATTAATTTTCTTTTTGTTTAAAATTTTTCCGTTCGGTATATACTTGGATCTGTCGGGGAGGTTATTTCGATCGGCTGAAATTAAATTATATAATTTTATTGCACATGATAGAGATTCTTTACCTTTTAATTTATAACCGTACAACGGCATAATGCAAGGCAGAGGTGAAACTAAATGAGGGGCCAGCCACATCAGTCTTTTTCTTTCACTTACTGATTGCCTGATTCTTAAAAAATCTAAATTTTGTAAGTACCTCAATCCGCCGTGAATAATTTTTTGGCTGTTGGCAGAAGTACCGCTGGCAAAATCATTTTGTTCAATTAATGCAGCTGAATAGCCCGCAACCGATGCGCTCCACAGCAGAGTTGCACCATAAATACCTCCGCCGATAATTAAAATATCATGCTTGTTTTCAGATAGCTTATTTAAATCCCTCTTCAAAATAATTTCCTAAACTGCATTGAGAATTGGTTCTTTAAAAAATTTAATGGTACCTCCAATTTACCAAAATCATTTGGTGCACTATCTGAATTCAACAAATATCCATTAACATCTTTAGCGGGACAATTTAAATCAAGATTCGCATTAAAATAAAACCCAAATCTACCCACCTTCTCCTCTTGAGAACTAAGCGGTAACGGATCGGAACCACGTAAAGTCATTACTCCTTTAGCTCTGGCAATTTTGAACAGCTTTGGAGTAGACCAAAATACAGGTCTTCCGCTATTATCACCCAAAAAATATTTCAATTCTATATTAGTTTCAAGAAAATTCTTAATAATTCTTTCCCTTTTCCCGATCCACTTCCCTACTCCCCAGGGTATTACCGGTAGAGCTCCAACTGAATTTATTTTTTCGACCGATTTTCTTAGGCTTTCGCCATAATCCAGATCTTTTGTCGTACCGAGAGCAAGCACCTCTAATTTTTCGGATGTTATTATTTGCTTACCGGAAATTATTATTAGATATGTATCATCATTATATCTATAAACTAACGAATTATTTTCTTCACTTTTAATCAACTTCAGATTAACATTGTCTAATTCATTATCAAACTGATTTTCTCTTAGCTTTCTGAAATAGTTATCATTTTTGGTTTCGGTTAAAAATAAAACCCCAACAAATTTTTTGGAGTTCAGCTTTTTACTTTCTATTATGAAGTTCTTGATGGCAAAATCAAAAAATCTTTTTACGCTATAACAACTATAAATATGTACGTGCGAATCAACTAGAATTGTAATTTGTTTCATGCTCACTGTTTTTATGAAAAAAGTTCAAAAGTCAAAAATTTAAAGCTTCGCCACGTGACTCACATCTGATCATTATAAATTTTGATTTTTTGATTAATTTCAAAAATATAGTATTAAATGACTCAAAACAATACAATTAGCTTATTCAGCTCAGGGCTTAATAACGAAATAAACTAATTTGAACTTGCTTTATTATTTTCTTTTAAGATCCAAAAAGGAAATATGAAGAAAATTACCAGCAGGGTAAATATTCCCAATAAAACTAAAATTATCTTTGAAGAAAGATATTGAACTACATATATGAGAAATATTTTTAAACTCATATCAAAAAAAAATGGTTAAAAATTTTAGATATTAGTTGTTGAAACTATCGCAATAGAAAAATCACTTCCAGAAGTTCAACAATAATGCCATTGAAGGAAGGATAATTTCGATGAAAATCCTAAAGAATTAAATGATTTTAATGCTTCGGATTGATACAGCTAAATTTTTTCAGACTAAATTTTTCATCGCCGATGCTTTAATGAGTATTTTTCACTTAATAACCCCGCCTCCCAGGCAAAGGTCATCTTTGTAAAAAACAGCAAATTGTCCGGGAGCAATTCCTTTATCTTTTTTATTCAGCCTAACTTTTAAGAGATTTTCGTTTTCAAATTTCATGCAGCAATCGTAGTAATGTTTGCCGTGTCTTATTTTTATTTTTAGATTTTCATCATCCGGTTTTGATTCCAGGATCCAATTTAATTTGGTTACAAAAAAAGTATCTCTTTCCCTTGCAGATTTATTTTCTCTAGACACATAAATTAAATTCTCTTCAATATTTTTTTCAACTACATACCAGGGACCTCCGGAAAGACCCAAACCAGATCTCTGACCTATTGTATAATAATAATATCCGTTATGTTCACCTAATTTTTTCTTTGTATCAAAATCTATAATCTCTCCTTTTATTTCTCCGAGGTGGTGTTTAATAAAATCATTAAATTTTATTTGTCCGAGGAAGCAAATACCCTGGCTGTCTTTTCTGTTTTTGTTTGGAAGATCAAATTTTTCCGCTAGATCTCTTACCTGAGACTTCACAAAATTACCTAAAGGGAAAATTGCCCTGGCTAACTGTCTTTGATTTAAATATGACAAAAAATATGTTTGATCTTTGACGGGATCAGGTGAAATTTTTAATGCAAACTTACCATTAAGTTTCTCAACCTTTGCATAATGTCCGCTTGCTACTTTTTCAAAAGACGAATCAATTTTATCGTAGAATTGTCCAAACTTGATAAGACTATTACAGAAAATATCCGGGTTTGGAGTACGACCTTCTTTTATTTCCGAAATTGTATATGTGACCACAGAATCCCAATACTCGGTTTGTAAAGAAAGAATTTCAATCGGAACACTTTCTTTTTTACAAACTTCTCTTACAAAATTAAGATCTTCTTCCCAGGGACATTCGCCTAAAAAAGAAAACTCATCCTGGAGCCAAATTTTAAGATAAAAAGCCGTTACATCATGCCCGGCATCTTTTAACAGCTTTAATGCAACAGAACTGTCAACACCACCTGATAATAATACTGCAATCTTCATATAAAAAATTCAATAATAATTAT
>CAYUVK010000149.1:0-8436 GCA_964448105.1 uncultured Ignavibacteriaceae bacterium | reverse complement strand
AATATACTAAGAATAAACGTTTAAATAGTTAATTATTCCTTTTTAACATAAAATTAATTAGATTATACAGAATTAAAAGGAAAACCGTTCTTAATAATATATTTATTTTTTATATTCCCTTAAATCCTGCAGTATAAATTATTTTTAAATCATTTATGGAATAATTAAATGTTTGACGTAAAAGTACAAAACGACAGTGAGGTTTTACTTTCCGGCAGGTTCGATGCGGCACAGCAGGATAAGGTTGATAATATACTTAATAAGATTAGTGAAAATTGTATAGTAAACTTTCAAGATCTGCAATATATCTCTAGTGCCGGATTGGGTTCACTATTAAAAGCACATGTAAGATTAAAAGAGCTCGGATATTCAATTAAATTAATTAATATGAATAATCATGTGCGTGAAGTTTTTAAATATTCCGGGTTAGATAAGGTATTTCAGATAGAATAATAAAAAAAATTTTCATTTCATACCAACTTTTAAGCTTTTCAATTGTATTTAATATGGAGATTGAGGATAAAGTTTTAGTAAATAGATGTTTAGACGGTGATGGAGAAGCATACGCAGAATTGGTTGAGAAATATTACAAAATAATTTTCAGACTTTCACAAAAAATATTACGGGATTATGATAATGCTGAAGAAATAACACAGGCTGTTTTTGTAAAAGCATATGAGAATTTAAATACATATAATCCCAAATTTAAGTTTTTCAGCTGGCTGTATAGAATAACTATTAATGAAACATTAAATTTTTCGAAGAAAAATAATTGTACAAAAGAGATAGATGAAAATATTACAAGTGAAGATGATAATCCCGATGAAATATATAACCAAACTGAATTAGGTGAGAAAATACAAGAGGCTTTAATGGAACTCGATATGCTTTATCGAATTCCGGTTGTTCTTAAGCATTTTTTAAATTATTCATATAAAGAATTAAGTGATTTACTTGATATCCCGGAAAAAACAGTTAAATCAAGACTTTTTACAGGCAGACAATTATTAAAAGATATTTTAATCAAAAAAAATGTTCTTCAGGATGATTGAAAAAAAATATATAGAACTAATAAATAAAGATATTGACAGAGAAATAACACCCAAAGAAAAAGCAATATTGGAAGAATATCTAAATTCTAATTCAGAAGCTAAAAACCTATATGAGGAATTGTGCACGACGGAAAGCTTCCTCGATAAACTTCCAGATAAAGATCCCACCGTTAATCTAAAAAAGAATATACTAAACTCGATAGATAAGAATCGATATTCTAAAGTCAAAAAATACTCTCCCAAAAAGGGTATTGTTCAACAAATTATCTTTCAAACCAAATATAAAATTGCATTTTCATTTACTTTAGGAATAATAGCAGGATTATTAATTTATGCATATTTCTTTACTAATCCTCATGCAATTAATAATAACGATATTTACGGAACAATTGGTTTGAATAATGCCGAAATGATCGAATCTATTCCGGTTAAGACATTGAACATTTTAGGAAAGGTAAATATTAAACGTGCTGATAATAATCTCAGATTGGATTTCGATCTAAACTCTCCCGAACAATATGATCTTACCTTAAAATATAACACTGATAAAGTAAAATTTGAGAATATTTCATTAAGCAATAAAAATAAGATTAAATTAGACGCAGAAAACAGTTTAATAAAATTATCGGATTCCGGTATTCACAAATATCAAATGTTATTCTCCTTAAAAAATGAAGTTCCAGTCAATTTTAATCTTCAAATCTCACGAACCGGAAATAAGGTTTTTGAACAAGAAATTACCATAAAAGAATAATTAAAATAATATTTTGTCATCTTACCAACATTAATTCTTTTATATTGTATTTATAGTAAAGAGATTGAAATTTATAAAAAAACAGGAGGTGCTATTATGTCAGAAAGAACCAACAAAAGAGCAAATTCCCGTAAGGGAATATTTATAGGCGGATCAATCGTCATTGTAATTATTATCCTTTATGTTACTTTATTCTATCCCTGGCCCGGTCAAAATACAGATATGTCGGGAACAATTGGCGGGGTAGAAAAGGTTAAGAAATATCAGAAGGAACAGATAACTTCTAATGATGTAGCGGTTCAGGAAGGTGATATTCAAAAACTTCTCCAGAACGATAAAATTCAAAAGCTTATTAATGATCCTAATTTCCAGGAAGCAGCCCGCAATGAAGCATTTCGAACAGAAATCAATAGAAATCCGGCATTTAGAACTGCAATGCGCAGTGCTGTTTATAGAACCACCATTGCAAATAGAACATGGTCGGATGCTCTTAGAAATGAAGCATTCAGAAATATAGTTGGAAGCGGTACTTTTAATAGGATGATCGAAGATGCCGGTTTAAGAGATGCTTTACGAAATGAAGCACTTAGAACTCAATTAGCCGGTCCAAATTATCAATCAGTTTTAAATAGAACCGATGCTTTAAGACAATTATCAAAAGATGCATCATTCCAAGAAGCAATGAGGGATGCTGCATTTAGACAAATTATTTCAAGTAATAGAATGAGCCAATTAATGAATGACGGACAATTTACAGCGGCGTTTAGAACCGAAGCTGCTAGAACCATATATCAAAATTCTGCTTTTCAAGAAGCACTCAGGCAGGAAGCATTCAGGAATGCCGTTGAAAGTGCCGGTTTCACCGAGGCACTTAGAAGCGAAGCCTTGAGAAATGTTTGGGAAGATAACGCATTGAGAACTGAAGTATTTAGAATGGAAGCTCAAAGAAATTCAGAAGCTCAAAGAACGGAAGCTCAAAGAAATTCAGAAGCACAGAGAACCGGCGAAAAATAGTTTCAAAAATAAATATTTTAAAAAATGAGGAGGAACTATTGAAAAAATAGTTTCTCCTCATAATATTTTTAAACTTAAATGAAAATATGGCATACAGCACCAGGGGCGTTTTAAAGAAAAACCTCATTTATATATATATATCTTTATTCATCTGCATTCTTTTACCCTGTAAAAATTATGCGCAATTATACGAAATGAATACCCGCGATATGAGATTAATATACGACGGTTTAGCAAGTAAATATCTTGTCAAATATGTAGGTCAGTGTTTTGAAAATGCACTAAAATTAAATAGCAGACTATATAATTATCATTCGGATGAAATAACCACGCTCCTTATGTATGATCTCAACGACTTTGGAAATGCGGGGACCGGGACAATACCGCGTAATCATATAATTCTTTCAATTGCACCGCTTGACTATCAGTATGAAACCGCCCCTGCAAACGAAAGGTTTAATACCACCTTCAATCACGAACTGGTTCACCTGGTTACTCTCGATCAATCAACTTCATCTGATAGATTTTTCCGGACGATTTTCGGAGGAAAAGTCGGTGAATCTTCAGATGATCCTCTTACAATAATATATGCATTCCTGACCGATCCCAGGAGAAGTACCCCGAGATGGTGGAAAGAAGGAATTGCTGTCTTCCTGGAAACCTGGATGGCAGGTGGAATAGGCAGAGCACTTGGCGGTTATGATGAAATGGTATTCAGAACGAAAGTGCTTGAGAAAAAACCTATCTATGATTTATTAAGTTTGGAATCGGAAGGATTGCAGACAGATTTTCAAGTTGGTGCAAATTCTTATTTGTACGGTACAAGATTCATGAATTATCTTGCATTGAAATATGGTCCTGAAAAATTAATAGAATGGACATCCCGTCACAACGGCAGTGATGCTTATTTTACTTCCGACTTTAATAGAGTCTATCATCTGTCTTTATCCGGTGCATGGGATCAATGGATACAATTTGAAAATGAATTTCAGGAAAAAAATCTGGCAAAAATTAGTCAAAACCCTGTTACTCCCTACCGGCCGATATCCACAAGATCTTTAGGCGGACTATCACGCGCATTTTATGATTCTTCTAACCATAAAATTTATTGTGCAATCGACTTTCCGGGGCAGGTTGCACAAATTGTTGAAATTGATTCAAAAACTGGCGAGATTGATAAAATTCATGATGTAAAACGGGAAGCATTATATTATGTAACATCATTGGCGTTTGATCCTTATTCCAAAACATTGTTTTATACAACCGATAATAATGACTGGAGAAGCCTTTACTCTCTTGATATAAAAACCGGTGATGCAAAGCTACTTTTGAAAGAACAAAGAATAGGTGATCTTGCTTTTAACCTAGCTGATAGTTCTTTGTGGGGAATAAGACATTATAATGGTCAATCAACAATTGTGAGAATTCCTTATCCGTATACCGAGTGGAACCAGATTTACACATGGCCGTTCGGGCAGGATATGTATAATATTGATTTATCTTATGATGGAAAAATAATTACAGGGGGATTGGCAGAAATAAACGGACAACAGGTATTAATTAAGATGAATGTCGATAGTCTTTTGAATGGAGTTTTCTCATATGACAGCCTGTTTAATTTTGAAAATTCAGTACCGGCAAATTTTATCTTCTCAAATGATGATAAGTATTTATACGGAACTTCATATTATTCAGGTGTTTCCAACATTTACAGGTATAATTTCGATCAAAAAGATATGGAAATTATGAGTAATGCCGAAACAGGATTTTTCAGACCTATACCCATTACGAAAGACTCTATTCTAACGTTTAAATATACCAACGAAGGTTTTCAGCCTATTATGATAACAAATAAACCTGCAGAAAAAGTAAATGCAGTTGATTTTTTAGGAGAGCAGGTTGTTGAACAGCACCCTATTGTTAAACAATGGATTGCTCCGCCTCCATCGTCAATACACATTGATTCGTTGATTACCAGCACCGGGACTTATAATGTTTTTAAGCACTTCGGAATTGTATCTTTTTATCCGGTTGTCCAGGGTTATAAAGATTATGTTTCATACGGGTTGCGGTTTAATCTCTCCGATCCGATAGGATTTCAAAATATTAATTTCAGTGCTTCCTATAGTCCATATAAGCAGCTTGGAATGAATGAACGGTGGCATCTTGATTTTATTTATTCTTACCTAAACTGGAAATTCGAATCGACATTAAATTATGCTGATTTTTATGATCTTTTTGGCCCTACCAAATCCAGTAGGAAAGGATATTCTTTTGGTTTGAAATATCATAAATATATTCTTTATGATAATCCTTTATTTATGGACTATTCTATTTATTCAAATTATTATGGAGATCTTGAACGGCTTCCTTATTATCAGAATATTGCTGCTTCATCTGATAAGCTGTTTAACATAGGTGCAACTTTTGGCTATAAATATGAAGTAAAATCATTAGGGGCGGTAGATAAAGAAAAAGGATTTAATTGGCAAATCAGTTTAGATAATAATTATGTAAGAACCACAATTTATCCGCAAATTCATAATGATTTTGATCTTGGGTTTGCTTTACCAATTAATCATTCTTCTATCTGGCTTAGAAGCTCGGCAGGATATTCTTACGGTAACAGGTTAGAGCCATTTGCTAATTTTTACTTCGGAGGATTCGGAAACAATTATATTGATGATAAAGATGAAAAAAGATACAGGGAATATTACAGTTTTCCGGGTGTTGAACTAAACAGCATTGGCGGAACAAACTACGGAAAATTATTATTAGAATGGAATCTCCCTCCCGTCAGATTTAGTAATATCGGATTTACTTCATTTTTCTTAAATTATGCAAGTGCTTCTTTGTTTTCTTCGGCGATTATTACAAATATTGATTCAAAGGATTACCGCCGTTCTTTGTTAGATTTTGGTACACAGGTGGATTTCAAATTTGATCTGCTGTTCCATCTTAAGATGACTTTTTCCGCAGGGTATGCAGCAGCAATTGAGAAGAATCAAAAAATTTCAGATGAACTTATGTTTTCTCTTAAAATCTTATAATTATGAATGATTAGGGTTGCAACAAGTCTTTTACCGGTATTCATTTTCTTAGCGGCTTTAATATATCTGGATAGTTTTAAACTTGTAAAAATTTCTTTTATTCTAAAAACAATTTTGGCAGGTTGTATTGCTGCGATTATAAGTTATTTTATAAATAGCTTTTTATTGGATAACCTATCCATTTCTCTTTCAACCTACACCATGTATATCTCTCCTTTAATTGAAGAGTCTCTTAAAGCATCATTTATAATATATCTTCTTGCAAAGAATAAAATAGGTTTTATGGTAGATGCTGCTATTTATGGCTTTGCTGTTGGTGCCGGTTTTGCTTTCATAGAAAATATATACTACTTAAGTTCTCTTAATCAGCCGAATTTAATTATCTGGTTTATCAGGGGATTCGGTACAGCAGTAATGCATGGAGGTACTATCGCTATTTTTGCAATTATAACTAAAAATATAATTGATCGTAAAAAAGAGTTTAAACTTTTTCAAATAATACCGGGGATTATTTCTGCTTTATTATATCATTACATCCCCGGGCTTTTATTCGCAATGGGTATCCATTCTTTCTTTAATCATTTTATTTTTTCTCCTATTTTATTAACTGTTCTTCAACTAATTGTTCTCCCTCTTATTATCGTCTTTGTATTTAATAGAAGTGAAATTTTATTAAAACAATGGATGGAATCAGGAATGGATAATGATGTTCAATTATTAGCGCAGATTAATGAAGGGAATTTTTCCGAATCGCACGCAGGCATATATCTTAGTTCACTTCAAAATAAATTTTCAGGAACTGTATTAGCAGATATGCTCTGTTTAATCAGAATTAGATTAGAATTGGCTATAAAAGCCAAAGGTATTTTATTAATGAAACAGGCTGGAATTCCAATTGTCTTGGATGATGAAGTAAAAGAACAGCTTAATGAATTGAAATTTTTAGAAAGGAATATCGGTTCAACAGGGATGCTTGCACTTTCACCTATTTTTCATACAAGTACCCATGATTTATGGCAGTTATATATGCTGGAGAAAAATTAATCTTATCAAAGTTCTTTATCCTTAGTAACATTTTTGAATATATTACTTTAGTGGATTCCGATCTAAAGCTGCAGAAGAGATTGATGTCTCGGTCAGATTAAATCAAAATTAAAATGTTCAATAACCATTTCGGAGCAAATTATTATTTATTCTAATGAAAAGCTTGTAATTGTTAAGTAAAGGTATAATCTTTAAGTAAACAATTAACTTGAATAATAAATTCGCACATGAGCTGCTTTCATAAATTAATTCATGGGGACAGCAGAACTACTATTAATCAAACTCCAAAAGAATCTGTAGATTTAGTAGTTACTTCACCTCCCTACCCGATGATCAAAATGTGGGATGAAAGTTTTTCCAATCAGAATCCTCAGATTAAGAGAGCCCTGGAAACGGGTAATTCCAACCTGGCTTTTGAATTAATGCATAAGGAATTAAATAAAGTTTGGAAAAATCTTAAAAGAATTGTAAAACCGGGCGGTATTGTTTGTATTAATATTGGTGATGCAACAAGAACTGTTGGAAAAGAATTTAAACTCCATTCCGATCACACAAAAATAACAGAACAATTTTTAAAACTAGGTTTTAGCAACCTGCCGAATATACTCTGGCGAAAGCAGACAAATTCACCCAACAAGTTTATGGGTTCGGGGATGCTCCCGCCAGGTGCTTACATCACCCTCGAACATGAATATATATTGATATTCCGAAAGGGGAAAAAAAGGGAATTTAATTCTTTAGAAGAAAAAGAGAACAGGAATCAAAGTGCGTTCTTTTGGGAAGAACGAAACAGCTGGTTTTCCGATGTATGGGACTTAAAGGGCGCCTCCCAAAAAATGAGCAATGGTATAAGGAATAGAAGCGGCGCATTCCCGTTTGAACTGGCTTACAGATTAATAAATATGTTTTCCGTTAAAGGAGATACGATTTATGATCCTTTTTTGGGATTAGGTACTTCCACATTTGCAAGCATAGCTTCAAATCGTAATAGTATAGGAATGGAAATAGAAAAAGGTTTGATAAACCATATTATGGATACATCGCTTAATAGGTTGAAAAAGGAAATCAATGTATATATTCAAAATCGTATAAAGAAACATCTTGGTTTTGTTGAAATGAAAGAAAAAGAAGTGGGAAAAAAATATTTTAAATACCGTAATTCTAATTATGATTTTCCTGTTATGACTAAACAGGAAGTTAAAGCTTTAATCAATTTTGTTAAAAGAATTAATCTAACCAGTGAAGGTTTTAGTAGTGAATATTATGATGAAGCACTTCTAGAATTGGATTCGCAATTGCAAATCAAACTAAATATTTAATTTTATATATTTTTAATACTATTAATGATCTCATCGAAATTAATAAATTCATTATTATCGTTATACTTCAAATAGAAAACAGGTTTTCCCCACTTCTCATTTGAAGAGACATTTCTGTTTATCACTCCATTTCTCATTAGGTCAAATGTAGCAGGTTTTACCTGAATTCCGCAGATCTCCTCATTATTCTTTTTTACAATTAA
>CAYUVK010000148.1:0-9273 GCA_964448105.1 uncultured Ignavibacteriaceae bacterium | reverse complement strand
TCAATGTTCAGAAATAAGGGGTAACTTTTGCAATATATGAAGAGAAATCAGAATAAATATTAAGCTGTCTTTTCAATAACTTTTAACATTAAATAATCCAACATCATTATCAATATCGCTTAATTAAAAGTGATTTTCCACCAAACTTGTAACATTTAAAACAGGATATGTAACATTGGATTTTATTTGTTGAGGCACTGCTAAAAAATTAGTTGTTTATAACGTGGGGAGAGAAATTAAGAAAAGGAAAGCTTTAAAATAAAGATGGATGGCTCTGTTCAGGTTTTTAGCCTCAATACTCGCCATCCACTCAAATTCAAACAATTAACTTAATAAATGTCTAAACCGGAAGTTTATTATAACGTCCACTAATAAATATACTAAAAGACCGACCAGAGTCAAGAAGAAATAAAAATATATATCTCATCAGCTGAGTGCGGAAACTTTGGAATAAATATTCAAAGGGCTGCGAGATGGGGGATTATGAATTATATAAATAAATTGTATGCAAGCTGCCAGGTGATTAAAGATCCAAATGATTTTGAGGAAATGATCGGTTTGTGTAATGCTTCTTTGAAATATTTTTTAATCCCAAAGGGGCAGGCCGGTTTAGTTATTCGTTAATAGGAAAAAGAATTCGTATGACTTATTTAAGGTAAAAAACTAACTATAAGATATAAAAAATTTTTATTGCCTCTCAAAATTAATAACATTAGTTTAAATAGGATTGATATGAAATCAAATAAAATATATCAGATTCTTTTATTGACTTTCTTCGGAATGTTTGGAAGTATATTAATAGGATTTATTTTTTATAAAACTTCTATATTTATAACTACAAGAACTAATTTTCAATTTGTTACGGCTGGTTTATATGGAGCTTTATTTTTTAGTCTTATAGAATATAAAAGTATTAGAGAACAAATCTTTGCAATGATATTCATACTTCTTCTTCAGTTAATCATTTTTACAGGAAGATATTTATCAATAGTTTATATAATGAGAGACATCTTTTATTTAGGAGCCATATTTATATCTATTAAACTATATTATCAATTCATAAAAAGAAATCCGAAAATAAAATATTATTTAAGGAGCCTTGCACTGGTTTTATTTTACGGTTTTATAAATACATTGTTCATAAGTATATTGTTTATAATAAATGCAAAATCCGGATTGCCGTCTTTGGGTTTTATTTATGTCATAGCAAAAAATGGAATATTAATTGGATTAGGCATTGGACTGGGTATAGATTTTTATATACAAAACCAAAAACAATTAATTAGTCTATTAAAAATAAAAACTGTATAACTAAACAATTTAAGCCGATAATCCCGATACAAGTGTTAACAATGTGAATCGGGATGAACTGTTTACGCATTCGGCATTTTTCCCCGAAGGGGGATGGCTATGCCAAAGGTTTTTAAGTTAGATGCTCCGGTGAAAGTTGCAGTCTGTCACGGCCAGATCACTCGATGTGTTTAAACAAAAAAGGAGGATATCAATAATGTCTTATAAATCTTGTATTCATAACATTTCGGTTTACAAGCTTTTCCCTTCTTTCCGCCATTCGTTCGGTGCCTTACCGGCTTTGGCTGGGTTGCTCCTCTCTCTTATTTTTTTCTCTTTTTGCTCCTGTGAACCAACAGTTATATCCGGCCATGCTGAAGAGTGGGTCGGAACCTGGAGCACAGCACCGCAACTTGTCGAACCGCGCAATAATCCGCCGGAACCAGGATTGAGCCACAACACACTACGGCAGGTAATCTGCGTTTCACTGGGCGGAGACAGCTTGCGGATGCGATTCTCCAACGAATTCAGTACGAGTCCTGTAACACTGGATGCTGTGCATATTGCCGTCTCGACAGATAGCAGTGCAATTAACCCTAGCACTGACCAGGCGCTGAGATTCGGTGGAAAGCCGGAGGTTACCATTGAACCAGGTACCGCGATTACTTCAGATCCTTTCCGGTTCGCATTGAAGCCGCGAACCGATATAGCAATCACTATTCATTTTGGTGATACATCACCGGATGTGACCGGCCATCCGGGATCTCGAACCACCTCATACCTGCTTCCCGGGAATGAGGTCTCCGCAGTGGACTTCCCCGGTGCTGTCCGGACAGATCATTGGTACATCATCAACGGCATCGATATAGTGGCACCGGAGTCCGCAGCTGCCGTTGCTGTACTGGGCAACTCTATAACTGACGGCCGAGGTTCAGGCACAAACAAGCAAAATCGCTGGCCGGATGAGCTGGCACGCCGTCTCCAGGAGAGCCCTGATACACGACAAGTGGCTGTTCTGAACGAGGGGATTGGCGGGAATTGTGTACTTCGCAATTGTCTAGGACCCTCTGCCCTGAGCCGTTTTGACCGCGACGTGATAGGGCAGACCAAAGTGCGTTGGTTAATCATCCTTGAGGGAATAAATGACATCGGCCAGGCACGCGGAGCAGATGCTTCAGCCGCAGTAGCAAATGATCTGATCGCAGCGTACAAACAGATGATCAATAGCGCTCACGCTAAGGGTATCCGTGTTTATGGAGCGACACTGCTTCCATTTGGCGGTTCGTTTTACGATTCAGCTGATCATGAAACAGCAAGGAAGACGGTCAACGAATGGATTAGGAACAGCGGTCTCTTTGATGCCGTTATTGATCTTGATGCTGCCCTGCGTGATCCGGCAAATCCGTTGCACCTCTTGCCTGCAGCTGACTCAGGTGATCATCTCCATCCCAGTGAGACAGGCCACCGGATGATGGCGGAGGCGGTTGATCTGACGCTTTTTAAATGAGGCGGAAAAAGTTGTTAATAGTGCATCAATCCGGCTGCATTTACGCATTCAGCATCCGGCTTCGTCTTAAGACTAAGCTGAATTGTCACGGCTAAACTAAATTCGCTAAAGCTTCAACCTTCACATAAAGTTTCGATGGACAAGTTGGTTGGTAAAACTATTTTCGTCGGATTCTAAATTGAAAAAAATAAAATAGTGTTATATTTAATTAAGAAAATTAAAATTCAAAAGAGTTGCTCCTTATATTCTAATTATCTTTAAATAGTCTGTCCATTTAACTTCCCATGCAAGATTTTATCAAAAAAGAAATAGCAAGAATCTATAAATCTGAGTCCGGGCGGGTTCTGGCTAGTTTAGTGCGAATACTAGGAGATTTCGATCTGGCCGAGGAAGCCTTGCATGAAGCTTTCGGCATTGCACTGGAAAAATGGCCGCAAGAAGGAATCCCAAAAAATCCGTATTTCTGGTTAATTTCCGCGGGAAAATTTATAGCTATTGATTCGTTAAGAAGGTTGAAACGCGGAAGGGAACTCGTATCAGAAAATTTTCCCATAAATAATGAGGTTTACCACGAGCCTGACGATTGGGAAAAAAATGTAGTAGAGGATGATCAGCTCCGCCTGATTTTTTTCTGCTGCCACCCTTCATTACCCTTGGATTCGCGAATTGCTCTTTCCCTAAGGGATGTCTGCGGCATGACGACCGAAGAAATAGCCCGTGCTTACCTAGTATCATTCGAAACAATAAAAAAAAGAATTTCCAGAGCAAAGGCATTATTTAGAGAAAAGAAAATTCTATATGAGATTCCTTCCAAGTCCGAAATAACACATCGAATGGATGCTGTTTTACATGTAATTTATTTAATATTTAATGAGGGTTATTCTGCAAGTTCTGGAGATGACTACATTCGAAAAGAACTTACTGATGAAGCCATTTTTTTGTGCCGCAAACTAGTCGATTTAATTTCCACGCCCGAGAGTTTGGGACTTTTAGCTCTTCTTTTATTGCATGAATCCAGAAGAGAATCCCGGGTAACAAAAACAGGTGACCTTAACCCGCTTGAAAATCAGAGCCGCTCTCTTTGGGATCAAAATCTAATCCGGGAAGGAATGCTGTTAATTAATCAGGCTTTAATGTCGGGCAGGCTAGGGCCTTATACTCTTCAGGCAGCAATTGCATCTGTTCATGCGGTTGCAGACTCGGTTCAAAACACTCAGTGGGATTTAATCATCGGTTATTACGATATGCTTCTATCTATCAATCCATCTCCCGTTGTGGAATTAAACCGCGCTATAGCTATTGGAATGAATGAAGGACCTAAAGCAGGTCTTTCTATCATTAATAATCTGCTCAAAGAGAACAAACTTGATTCTTATCATTTAATCTATTCAGCCCAGGCAGATTTTTCAAAAAGACTTGGTCTTAAAGATGATGCAATTAAAGCTTATAAAAGGGCCATCGAATTGGTCCGCCAGGAATCCGAACGCAGGTATTTGGAAAACCAGCTTTCAGAAATTTTAAAATAATTTTTTTATGTCTGTCCCTTTCGGGAGCTTTCATTCGGCTACTAATAAAAGAAAAAACAATTATCCGGAAATTTTTTAAATTTAATTCAAAAATCGTAAAAGGAGAATCATACATGCAATTTTTTGTTTATTTCACAAGAAAAGATGGAGAATCTATGACTCCTCCTTCCCCGGAAGGAATGGCAAAAATGGGAAAATTTATGGAGGAATCCTTTAAATCAGGAAAAATTGTTGCAACAGGACAACTTCCTCGAAAAACCATCCACCTCAGTTTAGAGAAGGGGAAATTTTCCGTCACCGACGGGCCATTTATTGAGGGAAAAGACATGATCCCGGGATTTACAATTATTAGTGTTGATTCCAAGGATGAGGCAATCGAATGGGCAAAGAAACTTTGTGAATGTATGGGAGACGGTGTTCTAAAAATGGCTAAACTTTCAGCAACGGGTATGGACGATTTGTGATTTTAATTAGGGTTCCGAATTTAGGAACCCGATTCATTTTTCTTATCATTAATCGGGAGACCAATTGTTCAATAATTAATTTAGTTGCAGACTATGCTTGATAATAAGGAAGCTTGTTAGGCAAATTAATTAAGGTGAAAATTTGAAATTATATTCTATTTTATTTCTTTTAATTATCCCATATAATTTATTGGCTGATAATTATAAACAAGTAGAACAATCATACATTAATTATAAAGAAGGGGAGTATATTTTAAGTTTACCTTCTAAAATGTAAACAGCTCTAAATAAAATTAATGATTTATTTATTCATTGGAATACAAAAGACTATACTCCCAAAATTCTTTCAGACTTAAAGAAAGAAAATAATTCCGGCAAGGCGCCGTTTGCTTTAATACTTGATGTTAATAAAGATGGAAAGCTTGATGTTATTTTGGATGGTCATGATAATAAAAAATCTTTATTGATTTGTATTTTATCTGATAACAAAGAATATAAAACATTATTAATAAATGAACATCCGGTACTTTATCCCGATGAAATTGAAAATTGTAATGATGGTAAAAAGAATACGGATTAAATTATTATTTGTGGATTAATAACCAATATAAAGAGAACGATATCCCCGTTTTTACATTAGCTGTTCCACAGCAAAGTGATGCAAAAGGAGAGCTGATTAATGATGGTTTGATGATAGATTATTATTTCGAGAATGGGAAATTTAGAGGTGAAAAACAAATCTTATAAAATATTATACATTAATTTTATGATATCATGAATAAAATTAAAGGCCTTGTAAAGTTATTAAGATTTGAACTACCGTTCTCTGCCGGAGTATGCGTTGTAATGGGTCAAATGTTAGCCCTGGGAAAGTTTGCATCAATTTTTATAACTATCTCCGGTTTTATATCAGTATTTTTAATTTCCGCTTCAATATTAGTATTAAATGATTATTTTGATTTTGAAACTGATAAGATAAATGCACCTGATCGACCTATTCCTTCGAACCTTGTTTTACCGTCAGAAGCTTTATTCTTTTCAATATTTCTATTATTCATAGGACTGTTCCTAAGTTATTTAATTGGCATTGCAGTACTATTTGATACCTATCGGAATAATGGACATATCTATCGCTTATTCATCGTTCAGGTTATTGAATACTAAAGATGAAGAAGGACGAAAATTTATTCGATGGATTTATTTAGGAGCGACCTTTGGACTAATAGTATTTTTAATTATGAGACTTATTGGAATATAAAGCTGAGGTATTCATAGCCTAACATAATTAATAAGAAAAAAATCAATAGAAATCCTTTAAATCCAAATTTTCCCTCTCGGACTTCCTAATCTTCTCCTCCATCTCTTTTTTCAGCACACAAATTTCTTCTAAATTATATTATCTGGAAATTAAATATGTAATATTCATTCGAATCGAATTACATCTGCCCTGATATAAATTTTTGCACTAGTATATAAAATGAAATTTGACGCATCAGTATCATACCTTACATTAACTAAAGCTAATCTTTCACCTTCAACTTTTCCATATTTTTTCTCATAATTTTCCCATAAATTTTCCAATGCTTCTTTATACAGCATACCAGTACCATTTACTCTGACAAAAGCCAATGTGTTTGTTACCGGACCGGATGGTATTGTAACTCCAATTAAATATCCTGCATCTGCTTCTCCAGAAATATTCGTAGCAACTATTTTATAATTTGCCTGCCGTAATTCTACATTTGTTGAATTAATTGAAGTGAACATTCCGGAAGTTGAACAACCGTAAATAAATAATAAAAAGGACAGAAATAGACTCGAAAGTATGATTTTACTCTTCATAAAGCCCACCTTTTAGATAGTTAGTATATATTTTATTGTGTTTTGGTAAGAGATTTGAGCCGTTAATTTTAAATAACTATTACTAAAATAAAATTATTTTTTTTAATAGACAATTTTCAAATCTAATCTTTATATTGATTTTGAAGATATAAGTTTTTACAGCGATGGTAAAGAAGAAACCATAAATGCCGGAGAAGTTTTTTACATGCCGGCACCTCATACCGGAATAATTGACAGGAATGTTAAGTTTATTGATTTTAGCCCGGATAAGGAATTTATTCCCCTGATTGAACATATTGCACAAAAACTTAAAGGGCTATCATCGAAATAACTTTTTTAAAAGTTATGAGAAACATATTGAAGATCTAAAACATCTATATTATGAGAAAGTGGTAGCTGCAAATAAAGTTCTTTCAGAGCTTGTTGAAGAAAAAAAATTAGAGGCGATCTTTTTTATCGGTTAAATGTTTTTCCTATTTTGCTGCCTCCACTTAGAGAAAGATTGGATGAGATATTTTTCAAACCGGTTTAGTTATACTTTGATTGAAGAAAGAGATTTCGAATAAAAATAACTCCCGATTACTTATCTAAATGCCACTTAAGCACAATAAAAAATTTTGTCTTTTTTAAAAAATTTTATTGAAAGTTAAATTAATTCAATATAATTTGAAATGGTCAACAAAAAAAGTGGGTAAAAATCTTCTCTATTTCTAATTCTACGCATAAAAAATCGCTTGTAAACCATGAAGTGTGACTGATGCTGCGAAGCTGTATTTAGGATAGAATGAAAACAATATGGAAAGAAATTAATATTTACGTATATATTTAGACATTTGAATATGTCTTTATCTAGACAGTTTTAATGAAAATGATTTTATGTGTACATTTGACGTCTACATGTAGTCATTAATTATAAGCTAGAAAATCGACTTAATAATAAGTTAGCGAAAGATATTAATAAATTCATATCGTATTTATTAATCAATAATGCAACAAAGAAACAAAAATGATTGATTTTTTCCAACAATTCAATCCAGTAATGCAGGCGTTCATTGCCACACTCTTCACTTGGGGTGTAACTGCTGCAGGCGCGGCACTTGTTTTTTTTACAAGAGCTGTAAACCAGAAGATTATGGATTCAATGCTTGGCTTTGCTGCTGGAGTAATGATTGCTGCAAGCTTTTGGTCCCTTCTTGCACCTGGAATCGAGATGGCAGAACAGTTGGGGCACACCCCATGGCTGACCGCAGTAATAGGATTTTTGGGTGGTGGAATTTTCATGAGACTGACTGACAAACTTCTACCACACATTCATCCAGGTCTAAGTATTGGTAAAAGTGAAGGGGTAAAGACTTCATGGCAACGAAGTACCCTTTTAGTCCTTGCAATAACCCTTCACAATATACCTGAGGGATTAGCTGTTGGCGTTGCTTTTGGAGCTGTAGCCGCAAATCTCCCTTCTGCTACAATTGGAGGAGCAATTGCGTTGGCAATCGGAATTGGGATTCAAAATTTTCCAGAAGGTACTGCAGTATCAGTTCCATTGAGAAGAGAAGGGATGACTAAAGGAAAAAGTTTTTTTCTGGGACAAGCTTCCGGTGCGGTGGAACCGATTGCTGGGGTTATCGGAGCACTATTTGTTCTGCGAATGCAAAATATTCTACCATACGCTCTCTGTTTCGCTGCTGGTGCCATGATTTTTGTTGTGGTAGAAGAACTTATTCCAGAATCTCAAAGAAAATATGAAAACATCGATCTAGTGACAATGGCAACCATGACTGGGTTTTCAGTAATGATGATTTTAGATGTGGCTTTGGGATAGGGAGCTAAATTTACGAATTCCCATCTTTAAACCGCTAACCAATCAATCCAGCGGACTGGAAGATATGCGGCGGCGCTAATCGCGTTAAACCACCGGGCCAGCCGCTGATCTCAAACGTTATACCGCTCTATGTTTCTAAAAATAAGGAATTAAATATGACTGAAATAAAAAACAGTGCAATTATTAAAGCTCCTGTAGAAAAGGTCTTTCAATATGCATCTGACTATAAAAAATGGTCGGAGTTTTTCGAAGGAGTCTCCGAAGTTAAGCCTATAACTGAAACAACCCATGATGACGGAGCCAAATTTATTTATAAAGTAAAAGTTTTGGGAATGAGCTTTACTGTAGGAACAGAGTTCCAACATTTCAAAGAAAATAAAGGTTGGAAGGGAAAATCTTTTAAAGGTATAGAGCATCGAACTCAATGGATTTTTAATAATTCAGATGGTGATACAGAGTTTACCTTTATACAAAATTATAAATGCCCGTGGTATTTGGGAGGAAAGTTCATTGATGAAAGATTTTTAAAGCCTGAATGGATTAATATAATTGAAAATTCAGTGCAAAACCTAAAAAGAATAATGGAAGAAAAGTAAACAGTATTAAAATCCTGTATAACAAAGCAATTGATGGGAGTGATAGGGCGAAGCTATATATTGCTTTTTTAATTAAAAATTTCTGGGTTGCGGCTTAATTATATGGCCGTTAAGTGAAACAAATAGACAAAGGAGATAACGATGAGAACAAGAGTGGGTCTGTGGATTGATCATAGGAAGGCTATTGTCGTGTCTGTTACGGAAAAAGGGGAAGAGATGGGACTGA
>CAYUVK010000147.1:0-9786 GCA_964448105.1 uncultured Ignavibacteriaceae bacterium | reverse complement strand
AAGAAGATTTATTGAAAAAAGAGGTGCCAAAAATTTTACTATTTGGTCACCCCCATCCTAGTAATAAAAAAAGGAAAAAATAAATGAAACCAGAACAATGGGAAATATTTAAGAAAGCAGCACGATTGGAGAAACTCGATAAAATTCCTATGGCTTTAATTATTGACAGCCCCTGGATACCGGGCTATCTTGGTATTAACCATATGGATTATTACCTGGATCCTGAATTGTGGTTTCAGTCTAATCTTAAAATTCATGAAGAATATCCAGATATAATTTTTGTCCCTTCATGGTGGATGGAATACGGTATGTCTGCAGAACCATCGGCACTCGGTACAAAAATTAAATTCTGGCAGGACAATACTCCGAGTGAATATCATACACTCTTCCATATCGAAGATATTGATTCATTTCCGGAATATGAAGTTGAAAATGATGCGTTTATGGCCATGACTTTGCACCGGATCAAAATGCAAAAACAGCGCATTTTTGATAACGGGCATATTCTTCCGATTATTACATCCCGCGGCCCGCTCTGTACTGCAGGATTTGTCCGGAACACTACGGACTTTATGTTCGATATTGTTGAAAAGCCTGATTATGCTCATAAATTAATTAGCCTGTGTACAAATTTAATTATTGATTGGCTGAAAGCTCAGGCAAAGATTATGGGAGACACTGTCGAAGGGATTTTCATCTTGGATGATATTGTTGGATTCATTAATGAAGATCATTACAAAGAATTTGCTCATCCGTATTTGAAAAAGATTTGTGATGCATTCCCTAAAGATTGGGTGAAAATTTATCATAATGATGCTGATATAAATGCATGTCTTGATTATCTCCCCGGTTGTGGTTTTAATGTTTTGAATTGGGGGAAGCAAACAGATATTGAAGAAGTAAAAAGCCGTGTTGGTGATAAAATGTGTTTAATGGGAAATGTTAATCCCTTAGAAATAGGAGTACGGGGAACACCTGATGAAGTATTTGATGCTACTATGGAAGTTCTTGAGAAAAGCGGCGGTGAAGGAATTATTCTTTCCGTTGGCGGAGGAACAAGCCCAGGAATGCCAAAGGAAAATATTCTTGCAATGCAGAAAGCGTTAAATGAATTTAACTCTAAACGGTAGCAGAATATATTTTGGATTTAATGCAATTGTAAAGTAATTTAAAAGACATGCAACTGTACAAACAAGCGTCCATGCATTAAAATGATTTACTTATTTAAATAAAAAGGAACATTCTATGCCCGATTATGCATTAATGAATCAATATCTTTATGAAGGGAAAGCAAAAGAAGTTGAGCAAATGACAAAGGATGCTTTAGCTGAAGGGCGAAGTGTTCAGGAAGTTTTAAATGAAGGTTTAATTGCTGGTATGAGTGTTGTCGGAGAAGACTTTAAATACAATATTCTTTATGTACCGGAAGTATTAATTGCTGCAAGGGCCATGAAAGCAGGCATGGCGGTTTTAAAGCCGCTGCTCTCGGCAAAAGATTCAAATGTTGAACCTGCTGGAGTTCTCCTTATGGGAACAGTACGGGGAGATTTACATGATATCGGAAAAAATTTAGTCTGTATGATGGCGGAAGGTGCCGGCTTTGAAGTTCATGATATTGGTGTGGATCAAAGCCTCGAAAAGTTTCTTGCTGCTGCCGAAAAATTTAAACCCAATATTGTTGGTATGAGTGCATTATTAACCACAACTATGACATATATGAAAACTGTTGTAGACGGATTTAAAGAAAAAGGGCTGAACGATATTAAAATGGCTATTGGCGGTGCACCGGTTAGTCAAATGTTTGCCGATGAAATTGGTGCTGACGGTTATGGTGCTGATGCAAGTAGCGCTGTTGATCTGTTTTTAAATTTAGTCGGGGAAAAATAAAGTTATTTTTTATTAATTTTAAAAGAGATATTAAAATTTTATAATGGCATTTTATCAAGTTTTATACTGGCAGGATATACCATCTCAAGTAAAAGCATGGGATGATTTTGATGAAGTCAAAATTGAAATGCCGCCAAGGTTTATGGTGAAAATAGATAGTGCAGCAAAAACACAAGGTTTAATGGATGAAGACAGTTATCTAAATCAATGGAGATGGGGTGAGGAGGTAGAACGTCCCGGAATTCCTAAAGAAGTGGCTGAAACTATAAAAAACGAATTAGAAGCAAAATTCACTTGATTAATTTTTTAAACATGCAATCATACATACATACAACCATACTCATTTCATGTAGCACTTGTTTGAATAATCAAAAGAAATAAAATTTTGAAAAAAAATTGGAAATTAAAATGAGATCAATTCTTAAAGCAATAGAAAACGGTAAAATTCTTGTATCTGATGGCGGGTGGGGTACTTTCCTGCATGAACTTGGATTAGGGATTGGTGAATGTCCTGAAATCTGGAATGTTACACATAGGAAAGAAGTTTATAGTATAGCAAAAAGTTATATCGATGCAGGTTCGGATATGATTTTAACCAATAGTTTTGGGGCTCATCCGATTAGGCTTGAACATTTCGGTCTGCAGGATCGAGCATTTGAGCTGAATGAAGCTGCAGCTGAAATTTCAAGAGAGGCTGCAGGCAAAGATCATTTTGTGCTCGGTTCAATAGGACCTTCCAGTGCAATTCTTGTTATGGAAGAAATACCGGAAGAAAAAGTTTATGACGGATTCCGAATTCAAGTTGAGGCATTAAGTAACGGAGGTGCGGATGCTATTTGTGTTGAAACAATGTCCGCAATTGATGAAGCTTGTCTTGCAATTCGTGCCGCCAAAGAATTTACCGATCTTGAAGTTATTTGTACATTTACTTACCAAAAAACTGTTCATGGCTATTATCGTACTATGATGGGTGTTTCACCTGCGGATATGATAGGTGCCGTTAAAGCAGCTGGAGCGGATATAATCGGAGCTAATTGCGGAGTGGGAACAGATCAGATGATTGAAGTAGTAAAGGAAATACGTGAGGCCGATAAAACTACACCGGTACTTATCCATGTAAATGCAGGAATTCCTATCATTCAAAATAATAAAACAGTTTTTCCCGAGACACCGGAAATGATGAGAGTAAAAATAAAAGATTTTATTAATGCCGGAGTAAATATTGTCGGCGGCTGCTGCGGAACAACACCCGATCACATTCGTGCATTTGTTAAAGAGGTTAGGGGATAATCATAAGTTTTTAAATATATTAACAATTTATTTTAATATCTTTTATATTAATTTTTATTATCTTAAATTCTTGATGCTGGGTACTGGTTAAAACTATATAAAGTATCCAGAATCCAACCATCCAGCATCCAATAAAAATTTTCTTAAAAAATTCTATATTGATTATTTATATAATAAATCATACACAACAATTTTCTTAAATTCTAAAGGAGAAATAAATAATGTTTATCGGACATTATGGAGTAGGTTTTGCCGGAAAGAAAGTAGATAATAAAGCTTCTCTAGGCACTCTGTTTTTTGCCGCACAATTTTTGGATTTAATATGGCCTGTTTTCATTTTAACAGGTATTGAAAAAGTAAAAATTGAACCAGGCTTAATGGCAGCCAGCCCGCTTGATTTCATATATTATCCTTTTTCTCACAGCTTACTTTTAGCAATTCTTTGGGGAATACTCTTTGGAATAGTATATTTCCTTATCCGTAAAAATATTAAAGTTTCAATACTTCTCGGTTCGCTTGTTGTAAGTCATTGGGTACTCGATTTGATTGTTCACAGGCCTGATCTTCCTATCCTTCCTTGGGGAAATTTAAAAGTGGGATTTGGTCTCTGGAATTCAGTTCCGCTTTCAGTTATTGTCGAAGTATTTATTTTTGCAATAGGTGTTTATTTTTATATATCGGTAACAAAAGCAAAAAATAAGATAGGAAATTTTGCATTATGGGGATTGATAATCTTCCTTGTTGTTATCTATGCTGCCAATGTTTTCAGTTCACCGCCTCCTTCTGTACAGGCAATAGGGATTGCAGGGCTTTCTCAATGGTTAATTGTTGCATGGGCTTATTGGATCGGGAAAAACAGATATGGTATTAATGAGAAATTACGGGAGGAGAAATAAATAGGCAATGTTGAAAGCAAACCGGCATAAAATCAGTTTAGCTTTTTTATTCGTCTTAATTTTTATTTTATGTTTGATTAATAATCACTCAATTTATGCGCGGTACGATTATGATCTAATTTCTAAGATAGATTCGTCTCTCCAAAAATTGACTTCAATTCAACATGAAATAAAAGATATTCATCCTTTTTTAGAAGATTTGAATCCTATAGCAATTTATGAAAAAGATAGTCTTTTTATCTTTGATATTAACCCGGCAAATAAAAGATATGAATTTATAAAAAGAGCTCCTGCTCCTTTTCTAATGCCAAAAAAAATCAGGGCCTCATTTCCTCTTGAGACTTATTTTAATAAACCGGCTTGTATTGTAACTAAAGATATATTCGATTCACTGGACGGATATATAACTATATTTCACGAATTTATTCACTGCCGTCAGTTTCTTACAGTAGAGCAAAAGTTAAAAAATAATTTAAAAATTGCGCAGATTGCTTCAAAAGAAAATAATTATAGCTGGGAGATTACTCATCCTTTCCCATATGAAGATACAACTTTTGTAAATGATTATTCTTCTTTTATAAATGCTGCAGACGCTAATGACAGCAGCTCTGTTTTAAAACTTAGAAATGCTTTAAAAGAACATCTTAAGCTTATTGATTATGAATATATGGTATGGGTAGAATGGAAAGAAGGATTTGCGCGTTTGATAGAAAATAAAATTAGGAAAAAATTTAATTTAATTGAAAACCGGTATGGTGAACAAATTCCATATAATAGGATTTCCTTTTATTATGGTGGAGAAAAGTTTATATATTTTTTAATTAAAATCCATCCTGATTTATATACGAACATGGAAAATTTATTTTATAAAATGTTTAATCCATCTAATAAAGAATGAAAAGACAACTAAAAAGAAAAGATTATGAACAACCGTTTGCTGTTTCTAAAGCAGGAATGCGATACCATCATATAGGTATTCCAACAAGAGAAATAAAACCAAATGAGAAATATTTAAGTAAGTATAAATTTTATGTTTCCGGATTTGAAACAAGTGAATACGGAATTGAATGGATGCGCTTTGAAGAAGATAGCCCTGTATCGGATTTAGTTAAAACAATTCCTCATATTGCATTTGAAGTTGATGATCTTAATACAGCTGTTGAAGGGAAAGAATTGATTGGTGAGATAACATCTACTTCAGAAGGAATTAGAGTTGCGATGATTAAAGAAAACGGGGCACCTGTTGAATTTATTGAATTTAATAAAAACAATAAGATGGATAAAGAAAACTAAATATTTTTCATTCTCCACCTAAAAGATCAATTTTGCCATTCATATGTTTTGTTTTATCTATGATATTCCCATTTTCATCAACTACCCCTCTGTGGCATCCCTTGCAATCTTTTAATGGTACTTGAATATGTCCTGCTGGTGGTAAACTATGGCAAGAACCACATTTAATTTGTGAGGCATCAGCTTTGTTCCAAATAACAATTTGACTATTTCCTGTTATTTTATCGGCAGTAAAGGCATATTGATTACTTAGCGAAGCTGAATCTTTATAAAAAGTAAAGTTGCCGTGACAATATGTATTTGCACAGCTGCCGTCGGCATGATTATATGTTGCATTTGTAGCACCATGTGATGTCGCTTGTCCGCTTAAAATAATTTCGGCAGGCAAATCGGAGTCAATATGACCGGGTGAATTTACATTCTGAGGAACTATGTGACAATTAGAACAAGAAACTTTATTTCCTAAAGTATTATCATATAAATGTTGTGAATGTAAACCAACTCCAAGAACTGTAGTAGAGGTGTCTCCATTTATATCTCTTGGTGGTGCGATTCTTTCAGGATTGTTAAAATCTCCATGACAGGTATTGCAAGCCTCCGGACCCCCAGTATTAGTATGACAGCTAGTACATGATGGGCTTGCTATTCCACCCGTATAGTCTGCACCATGGCATTGAGAACATTGAGCCAAATTCCAATTAGAATTCTTAATATATGTTCCATGGAAATTATTTGAACCAACAGTCGTTATTCCTTCCATGTGCACATTTATAGCAGGATGACATTGACTTGAATTGCAACCGACTTTAGCAATTCCACCTGAATAATCTGACGAATGACATTGTTTACAGCTTTCCATCGTTCCATTTAAAAGAAGTCTGCCGTGAAAGTATTGCGATTGCTTTTCTAATACTCCCTTTGTATGAATAGTCAATTCTGGGGCACCTGTTATATTATTTTTATCAAGATCACTGCAGCTTGATAAAATTATTGTAAATAAAATTCCTATTAAACAAAAGAGAAAATAATATAAAACGTTATTTTTTAATTTCATCATCTCGGCTGACTCCCATGACAATAACCGCAAAAACCTACACCGGGTGGTGAAGATGGACTTGCACTTGTATGACAATTAAAACAAATTGATCCCAGATTATCATGCCAGTCACCATGATCATCGTGCATAAAATTTGCAGGGTGAGTTTTAGGATTTGTTCCTTTTATTCCATCACTATCTAAATGACATGTAATGCAAGTTGGATCTCCTCCTTGGACATCATGGCACGATGCACAGCTTTCAATATCTCTTCTAGCTAAAATAGCATGTTCACCACCACCCGAGCCTACTCCTATAGTAGTGAAATTCGGTTTTAAATGTGAAGCCGGAGCTACACCGCTCATAGAAAAATCCTCATTATCGGATTGATGGCAACTTACGCAAAAGGTTTCAACTTCATGACAACTCTGGCATTCGGCGGTTTTCCCTTTCAGATCGATTCCATGTGTATAAACATAATTTAAATCATGAATCCTTGTAATCTTCTGTTCCTTTGGTCCTATTACAGAAGTACCTGGGGAATAGGGCTGGAAGAAATCATTTGGTGTATTTGCTTCCGTTATTGTATTAGTGGCAACATGACAATCTTCGCATGAATTATTGTTGTTATCATGACACATTATACAATTAGCATTTGCACTTTTTGCCGCAAACTTATGCGTTGAAAGAAAATTAATCGATTTATGACTTTGCGGTTTTAAATCTGCTGTTGAAATATGGCATGATTGACAATCATCAATTGCTAGTGAAGCACTATTATTATTGTTATGACATGAATAGCAATCATCCATAACAGGATCCGGGTTTTTCAGTTCCCAGCTATAATCAACTGTCTTGAAACCCTTATGACATGTTTCGCATTCAAGTTTTTGTTTGTTAATGTGAAAACTATGATTAAAATTTAAATTAACTTTCTTTTGAATCAATGGTTCGAAATTATCGCCGTAGTGACAAGTTGTACAATTGTTTTCATCCTCAACATCGTGGCATTGACCGCAATCATCCATTGTTGGAAATAATGAATCATTTAAAGAAGTGCTCTTAAGAATTTCAGTATGGCATGTCTGGCAATCGGTTATATCATCAAGGTGAAATTTATGTGAAAATTTAATAATTCCTTTATTTCTATATTTGACTCCCGTAGAATCATTCCCGGAAAAAGCCATTAAGATTAGAGTTGATGTTAATAACGGAAGCAATAATAAATAGTAGAATTTGAATTTCATATTACATCAACCCAAGAATAGTATTAAACCAGTAATTAATTTTGAAGAATAAACGGAAATCATCTTTGTAAATCTTATTGTTCATAAATTGTCCCTGGAGATCAAACGACAATAATTTCCATGGTCTATAATTGCAGCCTGCCAGCAGTGTTGTTAAATTGTTTTTATTCGGATCATCGGGTGAAAGTTTATAGCTTGTATATGATAAACCCAAAGATGGAGTTATCAATCCATCTAAAAATGAATATGCAGAATAAACAGATAATGCATCCAGCTCGCCAGCATAACCAAAAGTTTTTCTGTAACTAACGGTTCCGTAATTGGTTGCTAAAGCAATCGTTGCTCTTTGAGAAGTTTCATCTTTATAAATTACATCGCCGACTTTCCCGGTGATAGTAAAAGTTTTATTCAGTATATAATCTGCACCAACTTCAACTTCCTGTGTATTTCCAAAATCAAAAACAGAAAAGATTGAATTATACCTGATCCTTGGTTCACGGTAATTATAATATAAATTTAATCGAAGATTTGATATCTTTTCATAGTTACCGTAAAGTTCAACTTTAGATACTTCCGCAAAATTAAGATCATAATCAAGACGTGTGTTTATCGAAACAGCATCAGGGATATAATAATTTACTTCCCCCGATGCAAATTTATATTGGTTGGAATTATTTTGAATTAATACGGTTATAGGATTCAAATCGGCATCGAGGCGGGTAGCATAATAATCCTGAACTTTAAAATTTTTATTTACAAAGCTTAACGACATCTGGAAATTATCCAGAGCAGTTGTAGTAATCTTACCTCCGTAAATAAAATTGTTTCCCCAATCATCCGTTAATTTTAATTTCTGATAAGCAGGCACATTACCGCCGTAATACCCGGTAATCCTATAATCTCCCTTCCTTATATTGAGATTTACTCCATCATAAACCCCGCCAACGACACTATTAAATATAGGCTGTCTTCCTATTTTGATTGTTGCAACTTCAAAGACTTTTCTTGCTTCAAAGTATAAATTATAAAATCTAAACAGGGGATCATTTTTTATATCTTTAGAAAGATCAGTTTCGAAATTCATGTATGATCTTAAAGAATAATTACCCTGGTTAATATTCAAATTAAGCATTTGATACGTACGAGCATATGTACTAGATGAATTTAAAGTATCAAACCTTTCAAATGAATACAAAGAAGAAGTGAACCTTCCATTTATACTTTGTGCGAATGCGACAATATTTAAGGATATAATGATCCCACATAGGAAGACAAGTCTTTTCATTTTTTTCTAATCAATTTTGTTTGAGTTCATTATTTCCCGGGAATCGGATGTTTAATCTTATCCCATGATTCTTTAAAATTAAACTCAACAAAAGTCGGGCTTTCAGGATTATGACAAGATTTACAAAATTCTTCTGTATTATCATGCATTTCCAAACCATTTTTCATAGCTAATTCTTTATCCTTCATAACCTTTAAGCTCTTATAATCCGAACCCGGACCATGACAAGTTTCGCATTGAACTCCATCTTCAATATTAAATTTAGCTTCCTTAAATTCTGCAGCAACATTAGAGCCGCTGGTATGACATTTTAAACATGCTTCGGTCTGAACCGCAGGGGTAGTAAA
The DNA here is from genome assembly GCA_964448105.1 of uncultured Ignavibacteriaceae bacterium. Lineage (GTDB taxonomy): Bacteria > Bacteroidota > Ignavibacteria > Ignavibacteriales > Ignavibacteriaceae > CAVQBP01. The sequence continues at coordinate 505 of CAYUVK010000147.1, read as the reverse complement.
CCCTTTTTCTTTTGCAATTTTATCTGCTTTTTCTGTTTTTAAGGTTTCATAAGCTTTTGCGTGCATCGATTTTTCCCACACGCCTAATTGATTTCCCTGCTTTTCAGATTTATGGCACATACCGCAGGTTTTTACCCCAACAAATTTATGTGTAGCTGCAGTATCGGTGGGACTAAAAGCAAATAAATTGAATGAAAAAATTAGTCCGATAAATAAAATTAATCTTGTAACCATTACACCTACTCCTAATGAAGTTATTAAATAATAAAGAGTCCATATCTTTTCATAGGATGATGGACTCTCCTCTGAACGAATATATTTTTTATTTTAAAAGAACCATTTTCTTAACCATGATGAAGTTACCAGCTTCAATTTTGTATAGATAAATGCCGGAAGCAAAATTTTGTGCATTCCATCTAACTTTATATGTTCCCTGTGCATAATATCCATTTATTAAATTAGTAACTTCATTACCAAGAACATCATAAACAGTAATATTAACGTT
>CAYUVK010000146.1:0-10153 GCA_964448105.1 uncultured Ignavibacteriaceae bacterium | reverse complement strand
ATTTAATAAAAGTTTTTTTAAAATTATTTTTTCCAAGAGAATCCATTATCTTTTCAATATCTCCCTCACCGAGGATTATATAAGGAACATTGGAATATTTATTATCTAACTCTTTTTCTTTCTTTGCAACAAGCAATTTTGAATATCTCTTCTCCCCTTCAAGCATATCTTTGGAAGTGATCTTTACTTTATTGGATATTTCAGTTTTATAATATGCATCCCTGACAAATAATTTTTCCAGGTAACTTAAAATACCTTTTACATCCCGAGCAGTATCCAGGTTTAATGATTCAGCTTTTTGCGCGATAAGCTTTTCAGCTATTAAAGTATATAAATATTCCTTTTTAATTAACGAAGTATCGAGTGATTCACTTTTACGCGGATGAGGGCTGAAATCGAACCTGTTCTTAAATTCTTCTGCCGTAGTTTTATCATTCCCTGCCTGGGCAACTATCCTGCTATTATCCGGATTGTCCTGCTGGGAGAAAAGAATTGTGTTAAAGATTAATGAACAAGCAAGTAAAAAAAGCATCTTCATATACTAAAACTGAAGTCCTGAATTTTATTATTTCTCCACTTCAAACGAAGTTAATAAAAGATCAACGGAATTACCGCCAATCATAATATCAAAAATTCCGGGTTCAATCACAGGCTGTAAATTTTTATTTAAAAATGAAAGCATTCCCGGGGTAATCTTAAATTTAACAGTTTTTGATTCGCCTGTATTCAAATGAATTTTTTTAAACCCTTTCAATTCTTTTACCGGTGGAGTTATACTACGGACTCTATCGTGAATATAGAGCTGGACTACTTCATCCCCTTCAAGGTTTCCATTATTAGTTACATCAATTGAAACAGTTAAAGAATCGTTTTTAGAAATTTTTGATTTATCAATTCTTATATTTTTATAATTAAAGGTTGTATAGCTCAATCCATATCCAAACGGATAAAGCGGTGTTACCGGGGAATCAATATATTTTGATGTAAATTTGTCGTTCGGTTCTGCAGGCCTCCCGGTATTTTTATGATTGTAAAAGATAGGGATTTGTCCCACTGATCTCGGAAAAGTTACAGGCAGCTTTCCTGAAGGATTGTAGTCACCAAATAAAACATCTGCAATAGCATTACCAGCCTGATCACCTAAAAACCAGGTTTCAAGAACTGCAGGTACATTTTCCGAGATCCAGTTAATTGTTAGTGGTCTTCCATTCATTAAAATCACTACAGTTGGTTTACCCAGTCCATAAATCTTTTCAACAAGCTTTTCCTGTACACCGGGTAAGTCCAAATTAACCCTGCTTGAAGCTTCTCCGCTCATTTTCCTTGATTCCCCAACAACCAAAATTACCAAATCAGATTTTTTTGCTGAACTAACAGCTTTCTCAAAACCGGTTTCAACGGAATCATTAATATTACAACCTTGAACATAATTGATCCTGGTGTTGGATGAAACTTTATTAGAAATACCCTTTAAAACGGTAACAGCATTATCCGGGTTTCCTGCACATGACCAGCCTCCTATAAGATCCTTTTGATCATTTGCTAAAGGGCCGATTAATGCAATGGAACCGATATCTTTTTTAATAGGAAGAATATTATTTGTATTTTTCAGCAGAACAATTGATTCATCGGCAGATTTTCTTACTATATTTTCTCTTTCTTCTTTACTTATTAGATATGTTTTATAAAATGTTGTATCAGTATATGGATGTTCAAACAGATCTAATTTAAATTTTACTCTAAGGACTCTTTTTACCGATTGGTTAATTTTATCAATACTAACCTCACCATTAATCACTAGCTTTTCCAGGTTAGGTGAATAAACATCACCAATATTTCTATTTCCAACCATGTCAACATCTACACCGGCTAAGAAAGCTTCCCCTGCGGCTTCATATTTATCTTTTGCAATTCCATGACGTACTAATTCGCCAATAGAATTATAATCACTTACAACTAGACCTTTAAATTTCCACTTGTCTTTTAAAATTTCCGTTAATGTATGATAATTAGCAGAAGCAGGTATCCCGTTAAGATCATTAAATGCACTCATTATTGTTGCAACTCCTGCATCAACGGCAGACTTGAAAGGGGGCAGATAAATTTCTCTTAAAGTTCTTTCCGAAATATCAACAGTGTTATATTCTCTTCCTGCCTGTGCTGCACCGTATGCAACAAAATGTTTTGCGCATGCTGCTATTGAATAGGGATCTTTTAAATCGTCGCCTTGAAAACCTTCAACTCTGGCTGCAGCCATAATGCTTCCGAGGAAAGGATCTTCGCCGGCACCTTCCATAATTCTGCCCCATCGCGGGTCTCTCGCAATGTCAACCATAGGAGCAAACGTCCATTTAGTTCCTTGTGAAGCTGCTTCCATTGCAGCTAAATGAGCATCCTTCTTTACAATGTCCGGATTCCAGCTTGCTGCTTCACCAAGAGGAATCGGATAAATTGTATAATATCCGTGAATTACATCATGAGCAAAAACCAAAGGAATTTTCAAACCTGATTCCATAGCAATTTTTTGCAGTCTATTTACTTCGCCTGGAATACCTGTTCCGATTAAAATTGAGCCAACCCCTCCCTCTTTTATTAAATTTTCCAAGTATTCAGGTTCCCCCACAATCTGTACTAACTGACCTACTTTTTCTTTTAAAGTCATCTTAGAAAGTATGCTGTCTATTTTTCTTTCTATAGATTTATTAGTGAAGTTTGAGGATTGATTTTGTTCAACTTTTATTAAAGGTTTGTATCGAACTGTTTGAGCAAGTAAGCTTGATGTAATTAGTACAATTATTGTAAATATTTTTTTGATCATGATTTTTATTTGATAATAAATTTAATAATTGGGCTAAAAGATAAGAAATCATTGATTAAAAATGATTACTTAGCCTTCAATAATAATATTACCTTTTCTTTTATTTGCCTGCCAGTTAGTAGCTCTTTTTACCAATATTTTATTCGCATTATTTGCATCAAGCCAGCTAAAGATCTGTTTCGTCAAATCATTTACCAGATCTTTATATTCAGGCAGATCAATTAGATTAAACATTTCTTTAGGATCGTTCTTAATATCGTAAAGTTCGTCGGTATCCCAAATACCGTAATAAGTCATGTACTTATATTGATCTGTCCTCATTCCAAAGACCGCAGGAGTATGGGGAAAAGGTCTCTCCCAATAATATTCATCAACAAAAGATTTTCTCCAATCTATATTTTCACCTTTCAACAAGGGTAAGAAAGAAGTGCCATCCATTTGCTCCGGCTTTTTCATACCTGCAAGTTCAAGTATTGTAGGTGCAAAATCTATATTTAAAATCATTTCCGAATATTTTTGTCCTGGTTTCACAAAGCCGGGTGCATACATCAGCAGAGGTATCCTTATAGACTCTTCATACATTTGTCTTTTATCGATAAGTCCGTGCTCACCTAGAGTGAAGCCATTATCTGTAGTATAAAAAACCACTGTTGAATTACTGAGATTTTCTTTTTCAAGATTATCCAGAACTTTGCCGATGCCTTCATCCAAAGCAAGGATGGTTTCACAATATCTTCTATAAAAAGTATCAAAATCTATCTGCCCCTGGTAAAGATAATCAACTCCGTGCCATCCGTATCTTTGAGCATGAACCCATAAAGGTTTTCCTTCATAATTCTGTCTGGTATTTTCCATACTTTCTGGATGTTATTTTTACATTATCAAAAATACCGAGGTGTCTTTTAGCAGGTTCGAACATTGCGTGTATAGCTTTGTGCGAAAGATATAGGAAGAAAGGTTTATCTCTCCTTTTATTAATCCATTCAATAGCATAATCGGTTAAAATATCTGTAATATATCCCTCACGTTTAACATGCTTACCATCTATATTCAAATCAGGATTGTAATATACTCCCTGCCCTTTAAAACTAATCCATTTATCAAATCCTTTGCGGGGTTCATCAGAAATATTTCCCATATGCCATTTGCCGATAAAAGCCGTTTCATAACCTAGTTTTCGCAAGTATTCAGGAAAATAAATATTGTTTGTAGGTTCAGGTGAATCATTATCTATAACACCATGCTTACTAGAATATTGCCCGGTTAAAATTGAAGCTCTGCTTGGGAAACAAAGTGATGTTGTTACAAAAGTGTTTTCAAATTGTACCCCTTCTTTTGACATTTTATCCATAGCAGGAGTTTTTAGAAAAGAAGGTTTTCCCATGAAACTCATAAAATCATAACGATGATCATCACTTAGAATAAAAATTATATTAGGCTGCTTTGAATCTGAAATTCTTTTTATTTTTAATTCTTCTTTTTCTGCAGAATGAATATTAAACACATTGCTTAAATTCAGTAAAGGAATTGTAGCTGCCGAAGTACTTATATTTGAAATAAATTTTCTTCTTGTTAACCCTGGTTTATCTTTCATTTTAATTTGAATTTAATTTAATAATATTTCACACCTAAAGGTGTTCCTTTCTTTCTTATATTAAGTGCCCAGAATAATTCCATTGGAGTAAGATGCTATTAAAAAATTAATAATTTAATAACATTAACTCCATTAGGAATATATAAATTAATTAAACCCCAATTTTTTTAAGCCTGTTTTAATAACCGGGTCTTTCATCATATATTTCCAGACAAAATCATTTCTAAAATTTTCAATCATTATTACAATTGGTCCTTCATCAATACCGAGATAATCGGAATCATACCAGTTAACAGTCGGATTGAATGCATCAACAAATCCGTATTTATTCCATAAATCTTTATTCCCATATCTTTCTTTCATAGCTTCCAAAGTAGGAATTACTACTTTAGGTGCCAACACAATTGAGCCGGCTGCAGCCGTAGGAGCAATAGTACCATCATCATCCCGAACTATATCTGGTCCGCTCGTTCCCCTGGCTGAATATTCGTGAAATTGTTTCCCGTCTCTATCGTATGAAGAACCCGGACCATCACAGGCGGTCAGTCCCCATGTTAATGAATCATATCCTTTCCATCCATTTGGATCTTGTATTGCATACAGTCGTTGAGTTAATGTTGCCCTTCGCGAATTTTCAAAATAGTCTATCCCTTTTTTCTTCATATACTTATCATAAATCCCTCTAAAATCAACAAACATGTGTGAATATTGGTGACCAAATAACGGGGGAAAAATTACATGCGCTAATCCCGTGTATGGTTCATGCCATTTATAAGTTTCCAGCCATTTATTGTATGATTCCTTATAATTTGAATAACCGCTGCCGGCAGCAATTATTTGTAAAATTAGACCCTCATTATAACCAAACCATCCATAATCCAGCAGACCTTTTTCAGGTCTCCACGCCAAATTGTTGATCAAAATCATAACCATAATAAAAGAAAAGCCGGCTTAATATTTTGCCAGCTTTTCACCCTCCGAAAATCTATTTTACTAATCAAATAAATTGTATTAATCCAACTGTAGTGCCATATTTTTCGGAATAATTTTAAATATTTATCACCTTAAAATTTAGAGTAATGTTTTGAAATATTCATATTGTATTAATATACTACATAAATAATTCTTGCAAACTCATCCAAGAAGCTATAATTTAAACGGCATATTATTTGCGAATTTTGGTAAAATATCAATATTTCCTATATACAAGTAGAAATCCAAATGGGAAAAATAATTGCCGTTGCCACACCTAAAGGCGGAGTAGGAAAAACTACAACAGCTTTTAACTTATCTTATGCATTTGCATTAAACGGCAAAAAGACTTTACTTATTGACATGGATCCTTCAGGTTCATGTTCATCCATATTTGCTGATATGAGTTTTACCGGCGGGATTTTTGACATATTTACTTATTCTAGATTATTGAAACAGGTAATTCATCCGACAAAACAAAAGAATCTTTCTTTTATTCCGTTCAACAATATTTCATATCATGATGAATCTAGGTTAACTAAACTTACAAATAATCAATCGCTTTTTAGAAATCAACTAAAACCGGAAGCTTACTATTATGATTATGTGATAATAGACTGTCCTCCCTACCTAATTGGGATGACAACCAATTCCTTAATTGCTTCAGACTCAGTAATAATTCCTATTCAACCAAGTCCATTCTCGTTAAAATCAATTGGGAAGATGATTGACCATATCGATTTTATTAAAAAGAATTATAACCAGCATCTTTCAATAGAAGGGATATTGCTTACTTTTAATGAAAAAAATTCGACAGCCTCTTTTAAAGCAAAAAAAAATCTTATTTTAAAATATCCTAATCATATAATGAGAACAATTATTCCAAAAAATACTGATATAACCAATGCTTTTTTTACAAATCAATCGGTTATATCTTATAACGTAACTGCAAAATCATCAATTGCATATATGCGCCTTGCTCAAGAGCTCTTGGAAAAAAATCAAGTTAGTTTAAAAAGTATAAATAAACATTTAAGCGAAATAAATCATAAATAAAGTTATGAAAAATGCAGAATATTATATTATTTCAGGTAACAATAAAATGCTGTTAGGCAATTATCTTGGAGCAGTGTTTGATTTTACAAAAGCTTCAATGTTAAACCCGGATCTGCCGCAGCCATATACAAGCAGAGCCGCAGCTAAAATAGAATTGCATGATTATGAAGGTGCGATAGAAGATTGTACACAGGCTATCAAACTTCATTTTAGGATGGATATGGAAAATGAAAATCAACCTAAACTATATGATGGGAACTTAAATAGGAAGACTAATCCAATTTATGCAAAACTATATTCCATGATTGGTACTGCAAAGCTTATTCTTGGTAATGTAGATGCTGCTATGGTTGATTTAAACTCAGCTAGACTTTTGGGGAATAAAGATGCTATCGATATAATAAAAACATACAGCAGATAAATAAAACCTGCCAATATAATTATATAAAATAATCTGAGTAACTATTCAAATTAGATCATAATATTAATACAATTAATAATCATTGCCATAATATTTGGAATTATATTTAATTAATTACAGCAATCTTTTGTGTCTAAAAAAATATTTTTTAAGAAACCAGGTTTTTTCATAATAGCAAAATTTGGGATAATCTCCCATGCTATCTCCACAATTCTTGAATTTATTAGAATTTTTTCCCTTTTATAAATAAAATTTTATTAAAATATTAAATAATAAAATTTATCTTTATTTTAAATTTATATTTTAATGTTTTTTAAGATATATTTTTGAATAAAGATTCATCTCTTTTCTTTATATATTGAAATAAGTTTTCCCGGTATAAAATGGATTTAGCATCTATTAAATCACTTCCTAAAACAGCTGCAAAATATAGTCATACTGTTGCATGGATTATGGTAATACTTTCTTTTTTAATGACAATCATGTTTTGGCGTATGGTAAGGGAAGAAAGTTATCAGAATGCTTCGGTAAGATTTGACTTCCGTGTACATGAAATAGTAACTTCAATTAAAAAACGTTTACTTGCGTATGAGCAGGTTCTTTTAGGCGGCAGCGGTTTTTTTGCAGCTTCAAATTATGTTGACAGAAATGAATGGAAATCTTATGTGGAAAAACTGAACATAGAACAAAATTATCCCGGTATTCTTGGAATTGGATTTTCTAGGGTTTTATTACCCTGGGAAAAAGAAAAATTTATCAAATCTGTCAGGAAGGAAGGATTCTCAAATTTTTGGATTTGGCCGGAAGGTAATAGAGAAATATATACAACCATTGTCTATCTTGAACCATTTAAAGGGAGGAATTTAAGAGCTTTCGGGTACGATATGTTTACAAACCCGGTGAGAAAAAAGGCTATGGAACTGGCTAGGGATAAAGGCATAACCTCCATTTCAGGAAAGGTCACATTAGTTCAGGAAACAGATAAAGATATTCAATCAGGATTTTTAATGTATGTCCCTTTATATAAACGAAATATGCCTGTAACTACCGTAGAACAACGACGCAAAGCTTTATTCGGGTATGTTTATAGTCCCTTTAGAATGAATGACCTTGTTGAAGGTATTTTAGGTGAACAATTCAAAATATTAAATCTTGCTATTTATGATGGAGATAAGGAATCGGAAAATAGTATTATGTATAGCAGTTCACCTGCAGATTCCTTTATAACAAAAAACAATACAAGTTTTATTTTGAATGAACAAATAAATTTTGACGGACACTTGTGGACCATTAAGTTTATCTCACTTCCAGAATTTAATAAAACGATCGATTCTGAAAAATCATGGATAGCTTTAATTGCCGGAGGAGCTATTACTTTGTTATTTTTTACGGTTGCCATATCATTAACTACATCCAGAAAATTATACAAAAAGACCGAGCAAATATTGGAATCGACCGGTGAAGGAATATTTGGAATAGATTTAAAAGGTTATTGTACTTTTGTAAACAAATCCTCAATTGAAATGCTTGGCTTTGACCCGCTTCAAAGCAATAAAAAGATTCATGAATTAATACATCATTCTTATCCAAACGGAGAAACTTACCCGGCTAGAGATTGCCCGATTTACAAAGCACTTTTTACTAAAAATATATGCATCAAAGATGATGAAGTTTTTTGGAGAGCAGATGGAACTCCTTTCCCTGTAGAATATTCATCCAGTCCTATTATTGAAAAAGGCGAAGTAAGGGGAGGGGTTGTAACATTTACTGATATCACAGAACGTAAAAAATCGGAAAAGATGATTGACGATTCGTTAAAAGAAAAAGATGTTTTACTTAGAGAAATTCACCATAGGGTGAAAAACAATATGCAGATAATTTCAAGCCTACTGAATCTTCAATCATCATATTTGCAGGATAATTCAGCAACAAATGTTTTTAAGGAAAGTCAAAATAGGATCAGATCAATGGCTTTAATTCATGAAAAATTATACCAATCAGGTAATTTAGCTGCTGTTAAATTAAGAGATTATGTACAGGATCTTGCAGCACACCTCATGAGTTCTTATAGCCTTGATTCAGCAAAAATAAATCTTGTTACAGATATTGATGATGTTTCGCTCGGAATTGATGTAGCTATTTCATTAGGATTAATTATAAATGAATTGCTATCCAATTCATTTAAATATGCATTCCCCAATGGGGTCTTTGGCGAAATAAAAATATTATATAAACCGGAAGATATTAATAATTCTACTTTAATTATTAAAGATAATGGTATAGGATTTCCGAAAGATATAAATTTTAGACAAACAGAGTCTTTAGGTTTGCAGTTAGTTAATACTCTTGTTGATCAGTTGGAAGGAACAATTGAACTTGAAATAAACGGCGGAACTGAGTTTATAATAATACTTCCCAATATAAAATAACCTTAGTTTATGCTAGTTTAAATAAAAATTTTTTCTCCTTAAGAAAAAGAAAGAGAAAAAATAGTTCCTATATTTTTGGACACATGTGAACTTCGATAAGTGATAATTGTTTTTTGTTGAATTAAATTTGTATTTGAATATATTAAAAAAAATAATTTAAATTATTTAAAAGCAATTTAACAGCCAAAGGAAACAAATGGAAAAGAAAGCAAAAGTATTAATTGTTGAAGATGAAACAATTACTGCTCTAGGTATTAAGAAAGACCTTGAAATACATGGGAATATCTCTACCAATATTGTCAGCAATGCTGTAGATGCTGTGATTGCCGCCGAAAAAGAAAAACCGGATTTAATCTTGATGGATATAATGTTGAAAGGAAAATTAAGCGGTATAGATGCTGCTCAAATAATTACCGGGAGGTACAATATTCCTATAATATACATTACAGCATACCAGGATGATGAAACTTACCTTAATGCTTACCAAACAAATCCCTTAAAAATTATTGGTAAACCGTACAGCAAATCGGAACTATTGGATGTGGTTAATGAAGCTCTTGTTAATTATTAAAAAACTTTAATAATTTCTTATTTTAACTTTATTTTTATTCTAACCGTCCTATTACTTCAAATAATTTTGTAATAAAACAAACCTATTGTTGTTAACCTGCGGAAAATGTATTATCGAATTTAAAAAAGAGATGTATGATTTCCGTCAAAAATAAAAAATTTATGAATATTTGATCCAGAAATAAATTTAAGTATAATATTTTCTTATAAAAATTTTAATAATCTGATTTTAAAAATATCAGAAGTTTTTACAGTTTAACATTTTATTGTGATTTGCATTACAGTAATTAAAC
>CAYUVK010000145.1:0-10160 GCA_964448105.1 uncultured Ignavibacteriaceae bacterium | reverse complement strand
TATCTTAATACAATAAATTACAATGAGAATTGTCCATCAAACAATCCTATTGTTAGCAAACAGTATTATATTCGTATAAGGTATGGATAATAGACTAAATTATAAATGGCTCTAACGGATAGAAAAGGGATTAATCCTAAAGGATTAGAAATCTAAGTTCGACTTGTTCATATAGTGGATTATTTAAGTCTTTTAATTACCACCACCGTAGCATCATCTTTCCATTTTTTCTTATCGCCGAATTTGTTAGCTGCTTCAAAAATTGCATTTAGTATTTCCTGAGCTTCCATATTTTTATTTTCAATAATTATTTCTTTCAAGCGTTTTAAATCGAAATCATCCCCATTGTTATTTTGTCTTTCCACAATTCCGTCACTAAATAATACAAGAACGCTATCCGGATGTATTTTTATATACGACCGCCGAAGATCAATTTCAGGGAGAGCACCGAATACAAGACCTGTAGATTCCAGTTCTATTACCTTATCATCATGTATTAAGATTGGTGGAGGATGGCCTGCATTAATATAAAATAAATTACCTTTTAATTCCATTTCAGCATAAAAGAGGGAAATAAACCTGGTTGAATAAACGCTTTGGAATATTACTCTATTTAATTTTTTAAGCGTGTGCACCATCTTCATATTGTTTTCCAGCCCCATACGCAGCCCAATAATTGCATCACGCGCTAATAGTGCAGCAGGGATTCCATGCCCGCTTGCATCCCCAATGCAGAACCCAAACTCTTCTTCATTGAATTTATAATAGTCAAATATATCACCTCCCACCAATTCTGCTTGCCGGGAATTTCCGGCAATTTGATAACCAGTAATTTTTGGTGAAGAGGTAGGAAGTAAACTTTTTTGGATTAGATAAGCTTGTTCATATTCATTTTTTATTGACTCGGACAAAAGCCTATAATTCAATACTGCCCGTACCGCATTAAGACAAAATTCAATTTCTTCACGTATCCATCCATCTTTTAATTCGAAAATTAAAATCCAATCGTGTTCTTGATTGTGCACAGTAATTGCTGCGGGAATTGCATATTTTTTCCTGGGGTTGTTTTTCTTACGGATATCAAATCCGGTGTTATCGAAAATATATGTTTTGTGATTTAATATGGATTGTATTGCGTTTGAACTTGTTGGAAGATTTATTTCGATATCTACATTCTCACAATTTGAAAGAGATGAAATTAAGCCATACTCTATACCATTTTTTTCATATATACGTCCTCTTCCGATATGAAGATCACTGCTGAAAGTTTTTTCAAGATCCTCAACAATAGTAAAAAGAAAGTCGGAACCGGATTTTACACCATGTATTTTACTGAGCAAAGAATCCAGTTTTCTATAAAACTCTTTTGGTTCAATCATATTTTGGGATTATTAGATTATTAAGTTACTTTTTTTGGTTTAGCTTATAACCCGACATTTTCATAGTCTTACTGCTGGTACTGTCTCCCATCATGGTACGGGAGGGAACCGTCATATTATCACTATTAGTATTTCTTTGCATCATACCTGCAATAATAGAATTCATCCCGGGATTGTCCATTATTGTTTTTCCCAAACTCGTCATTTCTTCCTTGTTCCCATTTGTTTCATTCAGAATCATTGCCATCATTGCATCCCGCATTTCAGGATCAGATGATATTTTAGTCATCCATTCTTTGGTTTGAATCTCAAGTGCTGTTTTGTCATTATTCTTATTGTTCTGGGCAAATAACGGTAAAAATGTTATTACTAAGAATATTATTAAATATTTCATTTTGGTCCTTTTTATTTATGATATTTCCGTTGAGCTTTTATTATTTATATCTTACTCTTGAATAAATTCTGTATAGTTGTTTACAGTCAGACAAGCTTACTACAGTTTATCAATCATTTTAATAATTTGGCTCTTAGTTTTTGAAAATTTTTTTTGTAACCTGGCTAAAAGATCGAATTCATCACCATGGTTTAATTTTAAATCTTCTTCGGTTATTGTTGGATATGCTAACCTGATCCTTTCTTTAAGAGCGATCCAGTCTCCTTTACTATTTATCTGGTACATATAAAACCTCTTTCCTGGTAATTAAGCACCATCATATTATGAAGAAAATAATAGTAAGTAAATCGAGCAAAGGGATGAAAAAGGAACTAATCCTTTTTTAGGAATAAAAAATAATTATACATTAATGAAGAATGTTTTAAAGAGGCTAAGAAATCTTTCTAGCACTCCTTAATATATATTATTGATATAATTTGTTTTATTAACTCAGCTAAATTTGTTAAAAAGAAATATGTTTGCTGACTTCATACTCCTAGTTGGTTCCGGCTATGCGGGTTCATATCTGTTAGCTAAAGAAAGTAGAAATCAAAAGAAAGTAATAATAGTTATTAATCTAATCTATTTCAGATGCAACCGAATCGACCATAATTAAACTTAATTTTTCCAGATCGTTTCTAATGCGTTTCTCATCTCCCCAATCACTCCAGTAAATATCTGAAACTTCCATGACACATAGATGTTCGGGGATCATTTCCAGGACAAACCGTGAAAAGTTAATTGAAGGTACAAATTTAAACAGCCTCTCGATAGCGATCTCTTCGCGTGAAGAACCGATCTCTTTTCGAATAGGTTCGAATGCATTAAATACTTCGGGAATGCAATTTTGCATTTGCTTAATAAATGTTAAGCTTCTGCCAATTAGAACAAAAGTATTCCAAAGACAGCCATTATACCATAGTATTTCTGCTTTTTCAGGATCAGGTTTTTCCCAGAATCTTTTAACACGCTTAATTATTTTTCCATCCTTATATAAAATCGTGGTTCCCGGTTCTATCCAGCCATATCCGCTTTCAATTCGATCCGGCTTCACGCCGAGCATTACAATTGAATCGGGATTATTCACTACAAATAAATTAGCTTCTTTTACATAATCCATGAAATGATTTTCTTCATTAATAAAATGATCGGAAGGAAAAATTGTTACTATTGCTTCAGGATCAATTTGATTAATCTTTAACATCGGCAAAAGAATTCCTGCACTAGTTTCGCGTGCGCATGGCTGGGTAATTGTCATTTTTGATAAGGGGTCTCCTATTTCTTCGACAGCATATTTATATTGATGTTTAGTTATAACTGTAAACAGATGTTCTTGTGGAATAATCTTTAGTGCACGGTCAAGAGTATGCCTGATTAATGAACGTGTACCTATGAAAGTACAAAATTGTTTCGGTCTGTGGTATCCATATTGCTTTTTTACTAAATCCTTTAATCTATTTCCTTCTCCCCCTGCAAGAACGATTCCCCAGAGATGTTGCTTACCGGTAGAAAATATTTCCTCTATACCTTTATCATAATTTCCTTGGAACATTTTTCTTCAATTATTTGCATAATAACAAAAAGCTCTTGTTATTAAATTTTTTTAATTTATTTTATTATTATTCACTATGATATAGAAAAATGAATGTTTCATCAATAGTGCAAAGGGATGGAAAAAGTATTAATCCTCTTATTCTTCAATTAATGAAATTGATTTCACTCCAGCACTATAATCCTCAGAGGTATGTGCGTATTTTGCAATCTGTACACGTGTATGCAGAGCAAGCTTTTCAAGTATATTATGGATATGGCTTTTAACAGTATAAGTTGAAAGGTGAAGATTTTGTGCAATTTCTTTATTCGTTAGACCGTCGGAAACTAAATCTATAACCTGCCGTTCCCGTTTTGTCATTTTTACAGAACCAATTAACTTCTCAGGGTTTAATTCTATTATTGCCTTATCAACAATCTGGGAAAAGAGTGATTCTGTTAAATGCGGGGGGAGCACTTTATTTCCACTGGCAACCGCTCTAATAGCCGAAAGAAAATCATCAACAGTTGCCTCTTTAAGTATAAAACCTGAAACCCCTGCCTGAACAAATACAAATACATCTTCCTGTAAAGGGACAAGATCCATAACTATAACTTTTATCTTTTTAAAATCCTTTTTAAATACTTTAACAAGGTTTAAACTATTTTGATTTCGTAAGCCGAGATCCAGAAGCAATATATTTGGCTGGGATTTGCGTACAAATTGCAGCGCTTTTGCACAATCACCGTAGGCACCTACTACTTTTAGATCATCTTGTTCACGGATCATCTCGGTTATACCTTCACGCAAAAGTCGATTATCTTCTATAACTAAAATTGAAATTTTTTTCATTTAATTGGCTGAGTCCCGATGAACTTGAAATATTCATTCATCAGATCATTATAAATGGATTAAATTTTATATTGCAAATTAATTGATTAGTTAGTCTTTCGCAATAATATTGCTCCCTTTTCGGAATATAAATATTGCTACAAAAATAAATTAACCGAAGGAGATTTGGAAAGAGATTGTTCGGTTCGTACCTTCTTTCAGCCGATTGAAAAGAAAAGAGAAGGCTCTAAAGTTTTCTCCTCCTCTGATTCCTTATCTGAGATTATTAGCTTCCCTTTTATCAACACGGATATAAAAGAACTAATCCATTTTTCATCCCTTTGCAGGATAGATTAACATATCAATTCTTCTTACTTTACTTAGCACAATGCATTATATTTTCTTAATCTTGCATTCTCCGTAATAAAAGTGCTAATAATTAAAAAAAATATTTTATTGGAGGTTAAAAAATGGTTAAAGTTAATTTAAGACCGTTGGCTGACAGAGTTATTGTAAAGCCAATGGAAACAGAAGAAATAACAAAAGGTGGAATCATTGTTCCTGATACAGCAAAAGAAAAACCTATTGAAGGAACTATAGTGGCCGTTGGCCCGGGAAAAGTTACTGAAGATGGAAAACAATTTAAATTGGAAGTAAAAGAAGGGGATAAAGTTCTGTATGGAAAGTACAGCGGTACAGAGGTTACCGTTGAAGGTGAGGAATATTTAATTATGCGCGAAAGTGACATTTTCGCAATAATTGGTAAATAAATTTTGAAAATTATAATTATAATGAGGTTTAACAATGTCATCAAAATTAATTGAATTTAACAGTGAAGCCCGTACTAAACTAAAAAGAGGCGTGGATAAACTGGCAAATGCTGTAAAAATTACGTTAGGACCTAAAGGTCGTAATGTTATCCTGGAGAAAAAATTTGGTGCACCTACAGTAACAAAGGATGGTGTTTCTGTTGCTAAAGAAATTGAACTTGAAGATCCCACGGAAAATATGGGTGCACAAATGGTTCGTGAAGTTGCCACTAAAACAAGTGATGTTGCCGGCGACGGTACTACAACTGCTACGGTTTTGGCTCAGGCAATTTACCGTGAAGGTTTAAAGAATGTTACTGCCGGTGCAAATCCTATGGATTTAAAAAGAGGAATTGACTTGGCAGTTAATAATGTTGTCGAATATTTAAAATCTATCAGCCGCGATGTTGAAGGGAGAAATGAAATTTCTCAGGTAGGTTCTATCTCAGCTAATAATGATAAATCTATTGGCGAACTTATTGCCGATGCTATGGAAAAAGTCGGAAAAGATGGAGTTATTACTGTTGAAGAAGCAAAAGGAACCGAGACTTCGCTTGAAGTTGTTGAGGGTATGCAGTTCGATAGAGGTTATCTATCACCCTATTTTGTAACCAATACGGAAAGCATGGAAGCAATACTTGAAGATGCGTATATATTGATTCATGATAAAAAAATCTCGGCAATGAAAGACCTTCTTCCTATTTTGGAAAAGGTTGCCCAGGCAGGAAAAGCACTGCTGCTCGTTACCGAAGACCTTGAAGGAGAAGCTCTTGCTACATTAGTAGTTAATAAAATAAGAGGAACTTTAAAGGTCGCTGCTGTAAAAGCACCGGGATTCGGTGATAGAAGAAAAGCTATGCTGGAAGATATAGCGGTATTAACCAGTGGTACCGTTATTTCCGAAGAGAGAGGATTCAAATTGGAAAATGCAACAATATCTTATCTTGGCAGTGCAAAAAAAGTTGTAATTGATAAAGATAACACCACTATTGTTGAAGGTGCCGGGAAAACAGATGATATAAAGAAAAGAATTAATGAAATAAAAGCCCAGATTGATAAAACTACTTCCGATTATGATAAAGAAAAACTACAGGAAAGATTGGCAAAACTTTCCGGCGGAGTAGCAGTATTAAAGATAGGCGCATCTACGGAAATTGAAATGAAGGAAAAGAAAGCCCGGGTTGAAGATGCACTTCATGCTACCCGTGCAGCAGTTCAAGAAGGAATTGTTGCCGGTGGCGGCGTTGCATTTATTAGAGCAATCCCCGGTCTGGAGAAAATTATGGGAGATAATTTAGATCAGACAACAGGCGTAAAAATAGTCCAGAAAGCTCTTGAAGAACCGTTAAGACAAATAGTAAATAATGCCGGTATAGAAGGTTCAGTAGTGCTGCAGAAAGTAAAAGACGGTAAAGATGATTTCGGATTTAATGCTGCAACTGAAACTTATGAAAACTTAATAAAATCAGGCGTTATTGATCCTACTAAAGTTACGAGAACTGCTTTAGAGAATGCAGCATCGGTAGCTTCTCTGTTAATTACAACCGAAGCAGTTGTTTATGAGAAGAAAGAAAAAGAGTCTGCAATGCCTCAAATGCCCGGAGGCGGTATGGGTGATATGGGTGGAATGTATTAAAATAATCAAATGATTAAAAAAGGCGATTTTTTTAAATAGAATCGCCTTTATATTCCTGGTCTGTTAAGATTAAATACCGATTAATAGAAGATTAAAAATTGTGATGTAATAGTGCAAAAGGACGGGAGAAGGATTAATCTTCCTGCTCTTCAATTAAAAAAATTGATTTTATATCTGTATTATAATAGTTAAAGAACTAATCCCTTTTTCATCCCTTTGGTGGATAGATTAACACAAAAAATATTCTTATTATTTAATACAATATTTTAAAAGGTTCATCTAATTTTATAATCCTTATTTATTGAATATAATTTTAGTTAATCATATTTTCTCAATCATATAGTGTAAATGAAGAGATATCGAAGGAGAACTTTTTGATCAAATAAAAAATATTTTTTTTAAATATTTGTATAAAGGAAAAAATGACAAAAACAGAAGAGAATCTAAAACTTGCATTTCCAAATGAGAGTCAGGCGAATCTAAAATATAGTGCGTTTGCTATAAAAGCCCGGCAGGATGGTTTTCCAAATATAGCTCGTTTATTTAAACTGTCTTCTAAAGTTGAAAGAATTCATGCTCAGGGCAAGTTGAATGCGTTAAAGGAAGTAGGTTCAACATTGGAAAATCTAAAGGCTGCTATTGCTAGAGAAAACAATGAAAATAGAACTATGTACCCTTCGATGAAACAGGCCGTAACGGATAATCATAAAGCAAAGCGTAGATTTGAAAATAACATTAAAACTAAAGAGGCTCATGCACAGTTATATTTTTCAGCTTTATCAGCTCTAGAACACGGCAAAGATTTAATGGACAGCACATTATATCTCTGTCCATTCTGCGGTAATATTTTATCTGAAAAGCCGGATAAGAATTGTTCGATTTGCTATGCCCCGGCCGCTAAGTTTATTAAAGTTTAAATTTGGTGACTATCATTAAAGAGAATAAAAGAATTAGAGAAGGATTATAATGGATTATGCAATTGATTATGAGAGTGAAAAAAATTTTATTGATATAAAAGTAAAAGGCAAATTAAATTTTAAATTGGCAGAAAAGTATTCAGTTGAGGCACTAAAAATAGCTCATGAAAATAGCTGCCATAAGTTTTTAATTAACCACACAGAGACTAAACTGGAGGGAGCAGGAATTTATAAGCTGCATACCGACGGTGCAGCATTAGAAAAGTTTGGGTTTAAGGAATTCGACAAAATTGCGATTGTCATTTCACATATAAAAGATGATCGTTTATTTTTCGAGAAAATCGAACATAATGCTAAATGGAGTAATTTTAAATATTTTGATAATATAGAAGAAGCGGTAAATTGGCTCAATACCGGGAACTAATATAAAACCAAGCTTTGAGTAAAAATAGTAGAACAAAAATCGTCCATTTACCTCTCAATAATTTTACTGACCTTACATGCAGATACCACTAAATTGAAAACCATAAACATTTCTTCCAATCTTTTATTTCATTATATTCCATCTCCATAAGTTTCAGTGCCTTCATAATATCATTTATTTATAAACATTGTGATAGTTATTAAGACACATAAATCTAAGAGACGGGAAAAATAATTGAAAATAACAAAACAATTAACAGTTCGCGAAAGTAAAACACTTGATCAATATTTTACGGAGATAAGTAAAGTTAATCTATTAACCCCGGAAGAGGAATTCGACCTTGCGGTCAAAATAAGAAAAGGTGATGAGAATGCAAGAAATAAGTTAATAACGTCTAATCTGCGGTTTGTAGTTTCAGTGGCAAAGCAATATCAGAACCAGGGCCTTTCACTTACCGATTTAATAAATGAAGGCAACCTAGGATTGATCAGAGCGACACAAAAATTTGACGAAACACGCGGATTTAAATTCATTTCATATGCGGTATGGTGGATAAGGCAAGGTGTAACCCAGGCAATTGCCGATCAATCAAGAATCGTTCATCTTCCGGTAAATATTATCGGGAATTTGAGAAAGATATTTAGAGCTTCAAAAGAATTTGAGGAGGAATATGATAGAAAACCTACGAACGAAGAACTTGCAGGAATTCTTGATATATCAATTGAAGCAGTAGTACATGCACTTAAGGCTTCAGGTACACACTTTTCAATAGATGCTCCTCTGAAAAACGATGATAGTTATGAAAAAAACATGCTGGATATTCTTCAAAATAATAACCAGCCCTCACCGGACGAGAACCTGACAAAAGAATCTCTTACAAAGGAGATAGAAAGTATGTTGTCTATTCTCTCCGAGAGGGAGATAAAAGTTTTAATGATGAGTTTTGGTATCGGAAAAGAAAATAAATTAACTCTTGAGGAAATAGGGAATAATTTTAATCTTACAAGAGAAAGGATAAGACAAATAAGAGAAAAAGCCTTGAGAAAGATAAGAAAATCCAAGAAGGTAAAGAGATTAATGACTTACTTAGGATAATAAATAGAACAACTTATGGAAATTTATTTTACAGCCCGCTTAACGGCATGAATTTAATAGTAATCCCCATATAAAAATACCAAAGCTTTATAATGCTTAAGCCAACAAAAATATAATATTTTTAAACAAAGATATCTAAAACAAAACGGAAGGTTCAGAAAATAAAATTACTGTTCGAGGAACCCATGTTTTTTCTGATTTTTCTTTTCTCTTTTAACCGCCTTTTTTTCCTTCATTGTTTTAGCGGGTTCTTTTTTAGAACTCTTTTTAGTGTTGTGACTTTTGCTCATTTTATTTACTCTTCTAATTAATTAACCATTGAAATATCTTTGATAACCTTTTTTAGAGTTCCGGCTGAGTATGAATAGTTTGCAACCTCCAGACGTGTATGCAATGTAAGCTTTTCCATTATATTATGAATATGACTTTTAATAGTAAAAGTTGAAACATGCAGCTTTTGCCCTATTTCTTTATTGCTTAAACCATCACCAATTAGTCCGATAACTTCCCTTTCCCTTTTTGTCATACGAACTGCTTCTTTTAGCTTTATTTTACCACCTTTAAGCGCATGTTCTATTATCTTGGATAATAGAGATTCGGTTAAATTAGGTGGAATAACATTAGCACCTTCGGCAACTTCATGAATAGTAGTCAGAAGTTCTTCAAGTGTAGCATCTTTCATAATAAAGCCGGAGGCACCTGCTTTAACAAAAAGATTTATATCTCCCTGGACAGGTGCAATATCCATTATAATCACTTTTGCATTTGGAAAATCTTTTTTTACAAACTCTACTACAGACAGACTATTGTGATTTTGTAAACCCAAGTCTAGAAGAATTATATTAGGTTTAATTTGCCGGATTTTAGCAAAAGTACTATTTCCTGATGCAGCAATAATATCAATATCGTGCTGTTTTTTAAGCATCCCGATAATTCCATCGCGGAGTAGCCGGTTATCTTCAATTATTAATAATTTAATCTTTTTCATAAAAAACGATAAAAATTAAAAGGAAAGGATTCAATCGAGCAAAGGGATGAAAAAGGAACTACATCTTTCGGGTGAGTCAAAATTTCAACATAATCAGGGTTAGAACATTGGGTTATT
>CAYUVK010000144.1:0-10184 GCA_964448105.1 uncultured Ignavibacteriaceae bacterium | reverse complement strand
GATTACGATTAAGAATTGAAAATGATCATAACTAAGTTATTGAAATACTCCCGAAATTATATGTCTGCACTTATAACATTTTCCATCAATAATTTTGTTTTTTAAAACATCATGCCAGTCTCTTTTTATTAATGCAGTATTACAATTGGGGCAGTAAGTTGTCTGCCCTTCGAGGTCATGAATGTTACCAACATAACAAAATTTTATGCCTGATCTTATTGCTATATCTCTCGCTTTAGTTAATGTAGATTGAGAAGTACGTGTTTTGTTTGTCATTCTAAAATCAGGATGAAAAGCTGTGAAATGAAGAGGAACCGAATCTCCCAGATTCTCTAAAATCCAATTGCATTCATTTTGAATTTCTTCCGGGGAGTCATTTTCATCAGGAATTAACAAAGTAGTAATTTCAAACCAAATATCTGTTTCATTTTTTAACCATAACAATGTATCCAAAACATCTTTTAATGAAGAGAAAGTTAATTTATTATAAAATCTTTCCGTGAATCCTTTTAGATCAACATTAGCAGCATCGATATATTTGTAGACATCTTTCCTGGCATTTTTATCAATATAACCTGCCGTTACCATTACGGAATTTATTCCTTCTTCTCTTGCTATTTTCGATATGTCAATTACATATTCACCGAATATGGTCGGATCGTTATATGTGTATGCGATTGACGGAACTCTATATTGCTTTGCGAGATTTACAACATCTTCAGGAGAATAATTCATAGAATTTGAATCATCCAACTTTGCTTTGCTTATTGACCAGTTCTGGCAAAATTTGCATCCGAGGTTGCAGCCTGCGGTTCCAAAGCTTAAAATCGAAGTCCCTGGGTAAAAATGATTTAACGGTTTCTTCTCGATTGGGTCAATTGCAAAGCCTGTTGGTCTGCCGTAACCGATTGTATAGAGTTTTCCTTTATGGTTTTGGCGTATATAACAAAATCCGGGCTGCCCCTCTCCGATTTTACAATAACGCGGGCAGAGTGTGCAAAGGATTTTATTCTTATCAGCAGGCTCCCACCATTTTGCAAGCACTAATTCACCGATATTTCTTTCAAGTAACTCCATCACTTCAAAATGCTTTTACTATAAAATAAATTTTTAGATTCACAGATGAAAGTTATATTTAAATAACCATAGTCTGAACCATGATTTATCTGATTATTAGATTTTCAGGATTTTTTGTTTATATTGTTTATGATTTTATATTAATCTTCCAAAATTAGGGGGAAACATATTGAATGTTTTCCAATCAGAAATTTTTCTAAAAAAAACTGTTAAATAAATATCTTTCAGACAATGAAATATGAAGATATAACTAAGCGCATAATCGGGTGCGCTATGAAAGTACATTCTGCTCTTGGCAATGGCTTTCAGGAAGTAATTTATCAACGTGCAATGGAAATTGAAATGAATATAGATGGATTGTTTTTTGAGAGGGAAAAAGTAATGTCGATATACTATAAAAGTTATGATATTGGTACTAGGAGAGTAGATTTCTTTGTTGAAGGAAAAATTATGGTTGAATTAAAAGCTTTGATAAAGCTTGAAAACGTTCACCTAGCACAAGCAAAAAATTACCTGGAGGCTTATAATATGGAAGTTGGATTATTAATTAATTTTGGAGCAAGAAGCCTTGAGTTTAAAAGAATATTTAATCATCCAAACCAGGATTTACAGGATTAAATGATAATAACTAATTATATAATCCTTAGAATCATATAAATCCTGGTTTAGATTACTTCGAACCGTATCCAATTAACCCTGCTTTTTTCAGAGTATGGTGCACCGGCGGCAAATATAACAACATCGCCTTCTTTTACATGTTCCTCTTCAAGGACTAGCTTTTTTGCTTTATCAATCACTATATGTTCTTTATCAATATCGTTATAAAAAATTGAAGTTACACCCCATCTTAAGCAAAGATTGTTCATCGTATCGAAGCTGTTTGAGAGAGCAATTATTTTTGAGTTAGGCCTGAACTTTGCGAGATTTCTTGCAGTACGTCCCTTATAAGTAAACACAACTATTGCTGCAGCATTAGTTTGTTTGCTAACTTCTGCAATAGCCTTTCCCATTGAATCAAAAAGATTCTCTTCAATCTTTTCAGGGATCTTATAATCTATAATTCGAAAAGGAAAATGACGTTCTGAATTTCCAATAATGTCATTCATAATCTGGACAGTTTTAAAGGGATATTTTCCTACAGACGTTTCACCGCTCAGCATAACTACATCTGTTCCATCCCACACAGCATTAGCAACGTCGGAGGCTTCAGCCCGTGTCGGTATCGGATTATGGATCATTGATTCAAGCATTTGTGTTGCTGTAATAACCAGCTTCCCCTCGGAATTACATTTCTTAATTATTTCTTTTTGAATTACGGGGACTTCCTGCGGTGGCAATTCGACACCAAGATCACCGCGTGCTACCATTATGCCGTCTGCTGTTTCTAGTATCTCGTCAAAATTATCAACTGCTTCTTTCTTTTCAATTTTTGCAATTACCGGCTTTTCAAAATTTTTATTTTTTAACCATTCTTTTAAATGTGAAATATCGGAAGCTTGCCTGACAAAAGATAAAGCAATGTAATCGATCCTGTATTTCATACAGAATTCAAGATCTTTAAAATCCTTTTCCGTAACAGAAGGAGTAGATAATTTCATTCCGGGCAGGTTCATCCCTTTTTTAGGTTTAAGTATCCCGCCTGCTTCAATGGAACATAAGACGGAATCCTTTTTCCTTTCGAGAATTCTTAATCGCAATAGACCATCGTCTATCAATACCGGATCTCCAACCTGTGCATCATCAACCAAAGATTTATAAGATGTGGAAATTATATCTTTAGTTCCAATTATATCTTTTGTTGTAATTTCAATTTTATCTCCCTGTTGAATTTCAATTTCCGGTTCGACAAGTTCGCCAACTCTTATTTTAGGACCTTGCAAATCAACTAAAATAGATAAAGGAGTTTTTTCTTCTTTACATGCCTTGTCAATTTCATTAAAAAGCTTTTCGAAAAAATTATAGTCTCCATGGGAAAAATTCATCCGTACACCATCCATACCTGCCAGAATTAATTTTTCTATATCATTTTCTGTAGATGTTGCCGGACCAAGTGTACATAAGATTTTAGTTTTGGCAAATGTGCTGCTAACAAGATTATTCATTTTCTCTTTTTCTTGGTTGAGGTTTTAGAAGATAATGCTTTTCTCATTCTAGATTTTGCATAAAGATCTTTTATTTTTTCTGCTACCAAAGAAAACACTGTCCCTTTTTCGTATCCTTTTGGAATACGAACGCCGGCTTTAACACCTGTTAAGATTTCTATTCCTTCTTCCACCCTGGAAATAGGATAAATATGGAACTCGCCTTTTTTAACGGATTCAATTATATCTTCACGAAGCATTAATTCTTCAACATTTTGTACAGGGATAACAACTCCTTGTTTTTTATTTAAACCTTTCATTTTACAGATATCATAAAAGCCTTCAATCTTTTCATTTACACCGCCGATCGGCTGAACATCTCCCTTTTGATTTAACGAACCGGTAACAGCAAGATATTGTTTTATAGGAAGATTAGATAAGGTGGAAAGTAAACCAAAAATTTCAGCACAAGATGCACTATCTCCATCGACTGTTCCGTATGATTGTTCGAATACTAAATTTGCATTAAACGAAAGCGGGAGATCCTGTCCGAAAGTTTCGCGGAAGTATCCTGAAATAATTAATACACCTTTATTATATTGCTTACCGCTCATCCCGGCTTCGCGCTCAACATTAATTATAGTGCCGCTGCCTAACGAAACAGTAGCGGTAATCCTGGTTGGTCTGCCGAAAGCGTAAAAATCACCCCCGTAAACAGCAAGCCCGTTTATTTGACCTACTCTTTCACCTTCGGTATCAATTAGGAACATATCCTGCTGGTACATATCCGTTATTTTCGCTTCGAGTAAACCATGTCTTTCTTTTGCCGAGTCAAAAGCCTTTTGTATATGAGCAGATGAGACCACATCAAAGCCATCATCAAGAGCCCAAAAATTTGCTTCGCGTGCCAGGTCGGCAATGTAAGAAAATCTTGTAGTAAGTTTATTTTTGCTGCCGGCATACCTGGCACCAAGCTCGATCAAATATGCTATTGCGTTTTTATCAAATTCACAGAGTTTTTCTTCTTTAATCATTTTTTTAATAACCCTTGCGTAATCGACCAGTACTTTATCATTCCTTTTAATTTCAAAATCAAAGTCGGCCTTTATTTTGAATATCTTTTTAAAATCATATTCAAAACTTGCAAGCAGTGAATAAATATCCTGGCTTCCAATCAAAATAATTTTTGCATCAATATCTATCGGCTCAGGTTTTAATATTGAAGTTGAGGGGAGGAAGTAGCTTGGAAGATCCTGGATTTCAAGCTTATTGTAAGTT
The DNA here is from genome assembly GCA_964448105.1 of uncultured Ignavibacteriaceae bacterium. GTDB lineage: Bacteria > Bacteroidota > Ignavibacteria > Ignavibacteriales > Ignavibacteriaceae > CAVQBP01. The sequence goes on along the minus strand of CAYUVK010000144.1, from coordinate 5,748 downwards.
AGAACTCTTTTTAGTGTATGCCACACACCTGGTTCTTCAAAAAGATGGTTAACATTTATTATGAGATAGCCGCCGTTTGCTCTTAATAACGAACCTGCTTTTATTCGTGTAAAATCGCTGTACCAGCCGCCTCGCCCGTCACTAATTCTTTCAATTGTTCCGAAAATATTTACATAAGTCGGGGAAGTTTCTTCCACTACAGGACAATCTTTAAATTCTGAAGTATCTAGGACTATATTAACTTCGTACGTTTTAAAATAATCAATTGGTAAACCTGAATCGGTAGTTTCGCCTTCGGGTTTAAATCCTTTAAATATCTGTATATTTTCTAAAATGTGATTTTCAACCTGATCTAAATATTCGGTTACTTTTTCCAGGTTATATTTTTCCCGTAAATTTTCTATAACTCCGTTTACAACAACTTCAGCGGTTTCTTTTTCCAATTTTAAAAGCTGCTCCTGGAACTGCTGGCTAATTTTTAATCCCTTCTTGAAAATTGCATGAAGCTCTTCCTGGTAATCGTTATATTTTTTTATTATTTCTTTAACTTCATCATTTGAGATTTTATTCTGTTGAACCAGTTCATCCAGTTGATAAATCGGAACAGGTTTGTCATCAATTATAGGTATTATATCAGGTCTGGCAGCCTCACCAATTTTTGTTTGACCAAGTGTAAAATGATCATTCTTTAATTTTTCATTAAAAGGTTCTAAAAGAGCTTGTTCTTTTTGGCTATATTGCTCCATAATTATTTTTTTCCTGTGAACATAAGATTCACTTTCCAGTGCCTGCGGGATTCTTTTCTTTAAAATATTTATAGCCGAAGAAAAACCTTGCTTAAATTCCTTTGCTTTTCCGGAAGGGAAGACAAGCAAGGCCGGTCTATCTTCATCTTTGAAATTATTAACATAAGCATAATCTTTAAGGGGAGGGCAGTCAGAACTTATTTTCTCAAGCATTTTTTTTACCGTTGTAGCTTTACCAGTACCCGATAACCCCGCAATATAAATATTATACCCGGGACTGTGTAAACCAACACCTATCTTAAGAGCTTTTAATGCCCTTTCCTGTCCGAGGATCCCTTCGATAGGTTCAAGATCAATAGTTGAAGCGAATTTAAAAATATCAGGATTACACTTCCATCTTAAATCGGCCGGTTTAAGCTCTTTGAATTTGCCAGCTGATAAAACTTGATTAGGAATTTTGGCCATATTATTTCCCCGTCAGTTATTAAGTTAATATTATCAATATGATGTTAAATCTGTATTACAAAAATAAATTTTATAAATTAAATTTTTTTTTCAGAACACAAAATAAAACAAGTTTACGCCAGATCACAGACAATTAAAAATTAATTACTTTACTTAACATTAATAAATTTTAATCTTTTATTAAGGATTTCTTCATATTAAACTAATATATTTCTTCAGTGAAAATAATTTTTGTTAAAGGGGTATAATTTTAACCTCAATCTTTCGTTTGTTTTAAAAAATGAGTTTTAATAATTAATTAAAGTTTCCCTGAACATCAACATTACTGTAAGGAGAGCGAAATATCTCTCCTTTTTTATTTTAAACATATTGAAGATTGCCCTCATATCATTTTTATCTTAATCCTAATCTTACACTTAATCCTTCTTTGTAGAGGTAGATACAATTATCCCAAAGGGACTTTCTTCGGAAAGAGTAAGATAAAGAAGTTTTAAATTATATTATCTGTAAAAAAAATTAATTTAATATAAACAATCTATATTCCGGTTTTCTGCCTTTTGAATACTTTATTCCCGGCACAGGGAAGTGCAGCATATTTGCAGTATTAATTAATAGATCCCAGTCTTTATTTTGAGTAGTAAATATTTCATTTAAATTAAAATCGAAACCTAGAATAAATTCTCTTCTTTTATAATCGTCCGAAATGCTAAAACCCACGCCAGCTTGTAAAAACTTAGGCCAGATATTAATCTCTGAATTTCCCAATAACTTATGTATATCAGCAGTCAGCCAATAAATGTGAGCTTCATAAGTTGATGTTAGATTTGGAGGAAAATGAAAATCGTGAGTCGGTATATAACTCCATTTGAAATTAAAATTTTGCAGAATTGGAAAGACATCTTGAAGATAAGCATAACCAACTCCCATAGTATTGAAAGCTAGGTCCTGGTAATCGAAACCATATTTTGAAAATCCGTCGCCAACTTCCACAATTACTCCAAGGCCAAAGCTTAACAAAGCTGCAATTTCTTTGGAATTACTTTCAGGATAACCACCCCATTCCAGCAAATTTTTTGATAACCTGTAGAAAAAATATGAAGTATAAAAGTGACCTATTTTATCAATACCCATATAAGTGCGATCACCTAACCAGTCTTCTCCTTTTTCAGGAGAAAAGAAAGAAAAGCTTCTATTACCATCTCTCCACCACATTGAATATCCGGCTATTAATGTAGTAGCATAAGCACCGGATAAAGCGAAAATAGATATATTTTTTCTTGAAAAAAATGAGTTTGATTTTTCTTGGTAATTGCTAAGTGAATCCTGTGCGGAAGCAATTTGAAATGTCAGCAGAAAAACTAAAATTAATTTTCTAATAAAAGAATATTTAAAAATCAAAATACAGTCCTAAAAGATTTCTACTGCTTGTTTCTTCATACAATTGTCCGCGTTCATCGTATCCCGTTCTAAATGTATAAGCCAATCGGATAAATGAATCACCATTTTGAGGATATTTAAAACCAATCTGAAAGGCTTTTGTTGTACCGTTATTTACTTCGGCTTTCATTTTAATATCGAAAGCAAAGTATAACAGTACATTCTCAGATATTTTTTTACCTGCATCAAAACCAAACTGGAACCGGGTGTGTTTATTTTTCCGTGGTTCATTATGAAAATTATAGGTTGCAGCTGCATAAACTTTCCCATTAATCAAATCAATTAGTTTTTCTCCCTGAAGCCCGATATAATCCCTAACATAATTTATCGATGTCTGGTTAAGCTGCAAAATTCCGTCATCGACAAAATGGGCGCTCATGTGCCCCCAATTAAATCTTAGTAAATAATCATCACCGAAATTCCTGTCTAAGAAAAAATCTACAAGGTAGTCGGCAGTAAAAACCTGTATATGAGGAGGGGTGATCTTCAATGTGCTGAACACCGTAGCAGCAATTGAAAATTGATAATCATTGTTATTAATTGTAAGATTTAATAAGGGTTTGTCTGTTCCAATATTTCCATACCACTCATTCGATTCAAAGTGTTTTAGCAATGAAAATTGGTGGGATATTGCATCTGCATAATATTTTTGATACGTCTTTTTTTTCGGGAAAATTTTAATAGATGTTTGAGAAAAAACCGGGTTGCTAAATAGTAAGAAAAGTGATAATAAGAAAAATTTCATCAATTTGTTCCGTAAAATTGTTTGACAAAAATAATTATTTTTAAATAGTAATTGAAATTGTAGTTGATTAAATGATTATTTTTTATTCAGCAAATTATTTGATTAAGAATAAGAGTAAGATTATAATTAAGAATTATAGAAGAACTTAATAATATAACGTTATGAAAATAGTTGATGTAAGAAAATTATTTCCGCACTTAAAATCTGAAAAAATATATTTTAACCATGCTTCCACAGGTCCAATGTCGGACAGGGTAAAAGAAAATTTATTAAAATTAATTCAGAATAGAACAGGGGAGAAAATAGATGATTATAAAGAATTCTTAAAAACTAGTGAAGAAGCCAAAACCATTTTGGCAGAATTAATCAATAGCGAACCTTCAAGAATTGCATTTATTGATAACACTTCAAACGGAATTAATATTATTGCGCAGGGACTTAATTTAAAAAGCGGCGATAGAATTTTATTAAATGATATCGAATTTCCTGCAAATGTTTATCCGTTCTTGAATTTACAAAAGCAAGGAATCGAAATAGATTTTGTTAAATCCCATGATGGAATTGTTTCTGCTGATGATATAATTAATTCGGTAAAAGATAATACAAAATTAATTTCTATAAGCTATGTGCAGTTTTTATCCGGCTATAAGGCTGATCTTGAAAAGATCGGTAAATACTGTAAAGAAAAAGGAATAGTATTTTCGGTAGATGCGATTCAAGGATTAGGTGCATTAAGCTCAGATGTAAAAAAATGTAATATAGATTTTATTTCCTGCGGAACTCAAAAATGGCTGTTGGGTCTCCAGGGGTTTGGATTCATTTATATTTCAGAAGAATTACAGGAAAAATTGGAATCAAAATATGTTGGCTGGACATCAGTTCAGAATTCGTGGAATCTCCTAGATTATAATTTAAAATTAAGAAGCTCTGCCGATAGATTTCAAAACGGTACTATAAATACTTTTGGTGTTTACGCATTAAATGCATCTTTAAAACTTTTCAAAGAATTCGGTTTTGAAAATATTGAAAATAGAGTCACTGATAATTCTCTCTATTTTATTAAACAATTAATGAATATAGATTACAATCCCATCCTTCCAAATTCAACAAAAGAAAATATTGCAGGGATAGTCAGCATTAAACATGAACAAAGCAAAGAAATTTTTGAACAGCTTGAAAAGAAAAACGTGATATGTGCTTTCAGAGAAGGAGTAATAAGATTTTCACCTCACTTTTATAATATTAAAGAAGAAATAGATGTTGTTATTTCTAAACTGCAGGAAATTAAAATATGAGTTAAAGTTCTAAAAAATAAGGGATTACAAAAATTATTGCCGGTTATTATTACCGGGTTCATGCTTAAATTCTTTTCTTTTTTACAAATCAGGAATGTTTTTCTTCATATGACTTCAGGGGCATAAAAATTGACCTAAATTTTTCTCTAATAAACATGGTTCCGTGTTGAATCTATATTCTTCCATAATTAAAGGAGGAGGAGATGAATAAGATTTTACAACATTTAGAAAAGAATCTTGTTATTATTTTTATTTCCGTATCATTTGTTTCTTATGGGCAAGGTATAATAATAGATCATAATTGTACAAATCTAAATAATGTTCCGGTTGAATGGATTAATAGTGCAAAGGAAAATCAGCATATTGCTTACCAGCATACATCGCACGGCAGCCAGCTTATTGATGGAATGAACGGACTGAAGAATTGGAAAGGGGAACAATATGCATTTAATAATGGAGGCAGCGGCGGAGCATTAGATTTACACGATTATGCAATGTCAAGTTATGGAGCTTCGGATCTTGGTAATCCGGATCGCACCAGCTGGGAACAAGCAACTTCAAATTTCTTAAACGATCCAAATAACAGTTATGTTAATGTAATTATCTGGAGTTGGTGCGGAGAGGTTAGTTCGGCTGATTCAACAGATATTCAAACTTATCTTGACTTAATGAGTTCTCTCGAAAATACTTTTCCGAATGTTAAATTTGTTTATATGACCGGTCATCTCGATGGTACCGGAATAGATGGAAATTTGAATCAAAGGAATGAACAAATAAGACGGTATTGCAGAAATAATAACAAAGTCCTTTATGATTTTGCAGATATTGAGTCATATGATCCCGATGGAAATTTTTATTTTGATAAAATGGCTAACGACAATTGCGATTATGATAGCGATAATGATGGAACAAGAGATAAAAATTGGGCTCTGGATTGGCAGGCATTTCATATAGAAAATGTGGATTGGTATAATTGTTCCGCTGCACATTCACAGGCTTTGAATGGGAACCGTAAAGCTTATGCGGCATGGTGGCTTTGGGCTTCGCTTGCTGGATGGGA
>CAYUVK010000143.1:0-10195 GCA_964448105.1 uncultured Ignavibacteriaceae bacterium | reverse complement strand
AAACAGTAATATTAACGTTGCTTCCGTAAGGTACCGAGAACGAAATTTGAGTTGACGGATTAAACGGATTAGGATAATTTTGGCTTAATGTAAAACTGACCGGCATTTCATTAACATCTTTAACTCCTGTTGGGGTAAAATGAGTTATCGCATCACTTAATAATTTTTGTACGAGCAATGTATTATGAATACCATGACTTCCTTCATTGTTACAAGCTAGGTAATTATATCTAGCTTCTTTAAAGGAATCAGTTGTAGAATCAGATGAAGAAGCACTTGCAAGCTTTACCGAGAGAGCATTTAATAAACTGTCCGTAACTGTTTGAGCTCTATAGAGATCAAACATTTTTGTATGATTTGAAGTATCAACCTCTGAATAAAATTCTGAACCATGACATGCAGGTTGTGCACAAGCTGCTGTTTTCGGTTTAAATGTATGCCCTGTGGATAAAAATCCTGTAACGGGATCGGGTACCGATGATGAATGAACGTGGCATGTAACACATCTGTTAGCAACGGCATAAGTATGAGGAGAATTTGGGTATTTCTCTCCCGGATATTGAAATCCGAAATTTTTTGAACCGCTTAAACATTCGGAGGTCGTATGATTCGGGGTGCTATTAATATTTACCGAGTCAATTCCCGTAGTATGGCATTGATCGCAAATTACACTTGTACCTGTAACAATAGGAAATCTTAATTGATGAATATTTTTATTACTGTGAGGATCATGACATGCTGCACATGTAATTGGCTGAATAGCATTTCCGGTTGCAAGAATTTTTGGTTGATAATTTGCCGGATCATTGGCATAAGCAATAAAGCTTTGAGCAACATGGCATTTAACACAATTAGGATTATTTACAATATTAGTCTTTAGGTTGCCACTAGTATCTCTTACAGACATTGCATGTCCGGATTGTTCCCACTCTTCCAGATAAGGATGATGTGCCTCGGAATGACATTTTCCGCAGTTCTGTGCAGAATAATCTAGTATACTATCTATTTTACTATAATTTAAAATATGATTAACAACATCTGCTAATTTCCCATCTACAGTTCCTTGAGGTCCGTGGCAAGCTTCGCAGCCAACATTTTTTACTCTATCCCATTGAGCTTGATTTGTAATTACATAATTAGGTGTTTTTGTTGTATCTTTAATTACATATTCATCAGCACCGTAATTAATAATTGATGCATCCCAACCAACGTTATGACATCTTAAACAATCATATCCGAAGTGGCTATTAGTTGCAGATATGGAATCTTGCGCCTGCGCATGTAATGTTAATTTCCATGTATCGTAATAAGGTGTCTCTCTGGCAGTGGAACCTGCTGTATGGCATGATGCACATGATGTGAGTTCTTCATCCTGGGGAGTACCGGTTCCTAAATAGTAATTTTGTTCCTGACTGTAAGCAAGGGAAGATCCAATGATAAAAGTAAAAAACAGTAGTAAAATTTTGTTCATACATCCCTCGGTTTCTATTTGTTGAAAATTTTTATACTCAAAAATTAAATTTTTAACACAAAAAGTAAACCAATAAATAAAGAGTATATTTTTTCAATAATCATATAAAAATGATTACCATTGATGAGAATAAGAACATTCTTTTCCTAAACTTGAGAAGCTAAATTAAATTTTGTAATAACTTATTTAAAAATCAATAAAAATATTGATTTATGTGTGTTAGAGTGTGATCAAAAAGGATAAAAAATATAACTGCAAATTTGAGACCTAGATTAAAAATTTTTTTAAATTTTCATATCCGCTTTTGCTTACCGGAAAGGATTTTACTATACTTTTTAGCTTAACAACATAAGAATCTTTCCCTATCTGCTCAATTTTTTCAACTTCTTTTATAGCAGTAAAATATGAGCGGTGTATCCGGATAAAATCTTTTGGATTAAGGTGTCTTTCCAAATATTTCATTGTCTTCTGCTTAAGAAATTTACCCATTTCAGAATGTATTAATACATAATCATCTTGAGCTTCTATATATTTGATTTTATCTACCGGGATTATATTAATATTTGCTCCTTCCTTAACGATTATTCTTTCAAGATATTCCTTTTGCTCATCATTGTGAGCAATTAAATTTTTAATTTGATTGGACTGCTTCGTTTTATCTCTTAAAAAGATTTTTGCTTTTTCAATAGCCTCGTCAAACCGTTCTTTGGAAAAAGGTTTTAAAAGATAGTCAGCGGCATTTACTTCAAAAGCTTTTATAGCATATTGATCGTAGGCAGTTGTAAAGATTATTACCGGCGGTTCATCAATTAATTCCAGCATTTCAAATCCATTTATTTTCGGCATCTGTATGTCAAGAAAAATTAAATCCGGGTGCAATTCATTAATTTTTTTAATTCCTTCGAGTCCATTGCTGCAATCAGCTGTTAATGCAATTGATGGATAATCTTCGAGATATTTTTTCACAATTTGGCGGGCGAGACTTTCATCATCAATAATAACAACAGATAATTTTTCTTGCATGATTTTTAAAATGAGTTAATATTTCAAATTTTCTTAATTGCAAAATTGCGATTTTAAAATAGGATTAAAAGCAAGATTACAATTAAGAATAATAACAATCCAGCGTAATGTCAGTATTCTGAAACAGGAATAAATAAATCAACTCTAAAAATATTATTCTCCTTTTTTACTTCCAAAAGATTTTTCCTGTTATATAGTAATTCAAGTCTATTGCTGATATTTTTTATTCCTATCCCTGCCCCTTTGGGTTTGGAGTTCCCATTTTCAAAATTATTTTCCAATGAAATATTAATAAACTCATTAACTTTTTTACATTCTAATTTTAAAATTACTTTCTCTATAGATTCATAGACAGCATGTTTAATAGCATTTTCAATTAAAGGCTGCAGCAGCATATTCGGTACATAACTTTCCAGACATGCCGGTTCAACATTTTCAACGAAATCGAACTTATCTTCGAACCTGATTTTTTCAATATCCAGGTAAAGCTTTATATTATGCAATTCTTCCTTCAGCTTATTTTTTTGTTTCTCATTATTTGCTAAAGTGTAGCGAAGAAAATCTGCAAGCTTTAAGATCATACTTCTTGCTTTATCGGGATCTATTGTTGTTAGTGCACTCATTGAATTGAGGCTGTTAAAAATGAAATGAGGATTAATCTGAAATTTTAAGGATTTGAGCTCCGCCTGTGTAATTAAATTTTTCAATTCAGATTCTTGAATAATTCTTTCCTGGAACCCGGTATAGTAAATAATAACGTAATAGAATGTTGTAATTAAAAAATAAAATAAAAGTCCTATTAAAAACCGCCAGGGAAGAGTTGAGTAGAAAAAACTTTTATAGCTTAAAGACGAAGGATAAATTGAGGTGATAATAAAATAGCCGAGCGATAACCAAATTATTGAAGTAATAAATCCCCCGATTGCATGACTTAAAATAATTTTAGGGATCTTATTATTCTCAAAAGGTATATATTTTGCCGAGTACCAAAAACTTAATCCTAAGCCGCAAAGAATTAAATTGAATATTATACTGTCGGCAGCTGCAATAGATAAATCAATTTTTTCTCCTGTTATTAGAATAATGAATGATAATAAAATCAGTATTAACCAGAAAAGGAGATAAAAGCTAAAGTTTCTAAAATTTTTAAGTATAGGGTTATTTAGCATTTTGTTGTAAAATCAATTTAATGATAACTTTTTATCTCGCCGCCGCCAAAAAGAACAATTCCTTTTATTAATAAAACCTTATCTTTATCAACCACTAAGTTTGGATCGCGGTAAATTTTGTTGGAAAAACCCCCGAACATAGGGAAAACATCCGTCCGAATATTCCAATCCTTCGGTACTATAAAAGTATTTCCTCCGAAAATTGCAAGTACGTCAATTACATTTTCACCGGGAGCGAGTTTGCAATTTGTTAAATCTATTTCCGAACCACCGAATATAGAAGTTACATTTCCACCCTGAAAATTATCTGAATTAATTATTTTTTCTCCTCCGCCGAAAATGGAAATTTCATCAATTTTATCGGCGTTTAAATTATCCCCCTTACTACCATGAAACACATTATACCTGGATGATGCATAATGATCTCGTCTTCTGGCAATTATTAAAATTCCTAGTAAAATAATTATGATTGGAAAAATGATGCTTGCATTTAAATGAATCCAGGGAAATATCCGGGGCATCATCAACAATATACCGAAAACAAAAAGCAGAGCCCCAAAGATTTTTTTCCTGGAATTTATCATAATAATTGTTCCTAAGACTATCAGAATCATAGGAAAGGAAAAAATAATTCGTGGTATATCGAAATAGATGATATCAAGATTATCTAAGAGGAATAATCCGCCTAAAAGTATCAATACAATTCCAACAAATATTCTGATACCGGAAACTCCCGAGTTTTTATTATCTTTTAATTCTTCCATTATTACTCCTTAGTGAAATTCTTTTATTCAAAAATATGTCATTAAAGAATAATAGGTAAGAAAAAATCGGTGAATAACAGAAATATACCGGTAAGATTTAAGAATTTCTGATCCCGAACCTGATGGTATTGAATATTACTTGAAATATTTTTTAGGGTTAAGTTATGTATCAATTTAATCATTTGTCTAAATAAATTACAAAACTTATCGATAGTATTAAATGTAAAGAGGAAAAAGCAATAAAATGAAAAGGAACAGCCTCATCATGATAACTGGCACTTGTGTTGATACGATTAATTCAAGAGCTGTTGTTTGATGAATTATCCGCAGCTTCTTTGTTGAAGACGAAACTTTTGAGTTTCCGGGTAAAGATGTCCCAACAAACAACAGCTCAATTATACTTATTAATTATTGAATCTCCTTTTTTATATCCCAATTCCGCAGCAATTTGTAAATCCAGCAAAGCTTCTTTTTTATTCCCGTAATACAAGAATGCTAGTCCCCTTTTAAAATATGTTTCTTTATCCCAGGGAACTAACTGTAAATAAATTGTGAAATCTTCGATTGCACCATAATAATCTTTTGTAATTAATTTAGCATTCCCCCTTAAAAAATATAAAAGTGTGTCTTTTGGATTTCTTTTTAGAATCTCATCATATATTATAATTGCAGATTCATTCTCCTCTATTTCTGAAATGGGGTTGTCATCGATGTATTTATCAGGATTTTCAACTATTATTATTTCAGGCTGATATTCAATTATAATAGGTTTGTCTATTGGAATATGCTTGGGAGGTTTAGGCGGATGAGGATGTGTCGGATTCATAGCAGAAGGATCCGGTTGCCATTCCGGTTTTGTATTAACCGGGATATTTATTTGTGGCGGAGGATTTTTTCGCTCCTTAGTATTTCCAATTTCATTACTCCTGTCCCTATCAAGAATGTTGCCTCCATCAGCAGGACGCGGGAGCCTTGATGTAGGTCTACCTGGATCGGGATTTCTTGAAACTTGGGCATGTATTGTTTGAAAAGAAATGAATATTAAAATTACGAAACTTAAAAGTATATGATTTAAATTATTCATGATACCCCTCCATTTATTTATAGTTATGTGGTAAAAAGTATACCAATAAATAATTGAATTATTATTGATTAAATGAAGCGTAGGCTAGTGGTTTGTATATAAAAATACCTTTAACTGTTCAATTATCTGAACATCATGGAATAAATTTATTGATGGAAAATTTATAATAACTAAAAATAATCTTGAATAATCTTTTATATGAAATTAAAAAAACACCAATAGTCGGGTTAAACAGGGCAATTGTTTATTCAAGAGTTAATGGCGTTCAAGCAGGAATTGAGGAAATAAATAAAATTAAAGACAAGGAAACACTTGAAAATTATTATCTTTATCATTTCGCACTTGCCGATCTACACATGAAAAACAATAATCCGGATAAAGCCAAATTTCATTTAGAAAAAGCAATTACTTTAACAGCTTCCGAAGCAGAGAAAAAGTTGTTGAAGGGAAAAATGGAAAAGATTGATAATTACAATAATTTTTAATTAAGAATTCCTTTTTAAAGTAAATACCCTTGAATCAAAAATCATCAATAAAAGCCCGGTTAACAGTAAGAAAACATTTTCGAGCAATTTTGTAAATCCAATTTTTGTCCCGTTTTGAGTACCGAAACACCCGCAATTTATATCCAATCCCCTAATAAGATTTATTATAATAGCGATTAAAAAAACAGAGAGTAGGAAATTAATTATAAAAGCATTTTCCTTAACAGATATTCCTAGCAGCAAAAGTAAACCTGATGTAAGCTCAATCCATGGAAGTATTATTGCAAAAAAATTAATAAAAAACTCTGGCAGTAGTTTATAATTTAAAATTGAATTTGAAAAACCCTGTACATCAATAATTTTTATAAAACCTGAATAGATGAAAACAGATCCCAAAATAATTCGTAAAAGAAAAAGAAGATATTGATTTGCTAAAATTTTTTTTATCATAAAAAGTTAATGATTTAATGATCAACAGGATATTTTGCTTTTATCCATTCATTCCACCCGTCAAAAAAGATATATACTCTTTTATAACCTAATTCAAAAAGTTGTTTCCCTAAAAGAATACTTAAGTCACAATCTGTGCCTGCACAATATGTAACAATTATATTATCCTTCGGTATTTTTTCCAAGATATTTTTATAAGATTCAAAATCATAATAGGGAAGACTTAATGCGCCTTTAATATGTCCGGCCTTATAATCTTCATTTTCTCTTGCATCAAGAAAGGTGATATTTTGTTTGAAAAGCTTATAAGCCTGGTTTAAATTAATTGCAATTGGTTCTTTAAATGATTTAACTTCGATCTCTTCTTGAGTCTTTATTGAATCCTCTTTTTTATCTTTTAATGTGATATACTTTCTGCTTTTATCTACGGTATCTCTCTTATTAATTGATTTTTTGTCTGCGGATAATTCATGTTTTATCTTAATTGAATCCTTACCAATTTTCCCGGTTAAGTTTAATGAATCTGCCCATACTAAATTTTTTGCTTCTCTTATTAAAGATAATCCATCAGGCCTAATGAAGTTTATAATCAATCCGATAATTGAACCGGCAATAATTATATAAAATACATTTGGAAGATTGATCTTCATAATTTAATTTTTTTTAAATCTTAAAAGGGGATTCTATTCGATTACAACCCTGTTAGAAAGCTCATTAGTATCATCAGGTTTGATGGGGAAGTGAGTGTTTAAAATTTTTCCCACTTCTTCAACACCATGGATTATTCCCTTACTGAAATTCCCCTTCAAAAACATTTTTTGCATTTCGTCTTTTATTGAATCCCATGTTTTAGGTTCAACTTTTTCATTTATTCCTTTATCCGCAAGAATATAAAACTGCCTGTCTTCTAAGAGGATAAAAATTAAGATGCCTGTATTATCTCTTGTTTTATCTATTCCTAATTTAAAGAATTCTTCTTCCGCAAGCCGGCGAACAGACTTTCTTTTTTGAAAAAACGATTTATGCTCTTTAATGCTTACACAAATTTCTCCGGCAGTAGTTTTTTCAGCTTGTTTTATTTTGTTTGAAATCCGGAGAAGTTCGTCATCGTTTAAGAAATAATATATTAATTGTTTTTCCATAACTATTTAAAACTATTAAACTGTACGAATTAAAACAATGACATATTAGATCATTTAAATAAAAATCCGCCTGGTAGGAAGCTGTGTGGAGATAGTCTAATACAATTTAAAACAAAGAGACGAGGAATGCCCCGTCTCTACATCATTAAAACAATTCGAAATATTACTTCTTTAAAATATCAATATCACCACCCGAAGTTTCGGCATAAAGAGGATTCCCGCCATTATTTAAATCGGCTTCAAACTTTGTAGAAGATATTTTTTTAGCATTATTAGCGGTTAGTTCGCAGCTGATGTCTCCGCCTGAGGTATGCATTTTTGCAGATGCATTAAAATCTTGCGGAAGTCTAATTTGAATATCTCCACCGGAAGTACTTAGTGATATTCCCTCATTCGTTCCTTGATAATCCAGGTAAATATCTCCGCCCGAGGTTGAAGCTTTAATTTTAGAATCACTGCCTCTTAAGTTAATATCTCCGCCCGAAGTTGAGGCATTTAAATTCCCCTGAAAATTAATTCCGGAAATATCTCCGCCCGAGGTCGAAAGATCAAACACCCCGTTAACATTCTCTAATTTTATATCTCCTCCCGAAGTTGAAATATTCAAGTTCCCGGAAGTATTAGTAGTATATACATCACCACCGCTGGTTCTTAATTTTTCATTAAATTTTATAGGGACTTTAATTTCAAACCGTAGCTTAATTCTATTCCAGAACCAGCCGAACAGCCAGTGTTCTCTTTTAGCAATCACTTCAACCATATCGTCATTATTGTTAAACTCAAATTTCATCTTTTCTTCTGCTTTTTCGTTTCCAAGTATTTTAATATAAACTTCATTTTTATCCCAAGAAGAAACCAAAACATCACCGCTTGACGCATCAAGTTTCAAATTCTTTCCGGGAGATATCGGAAATGTTCTTTCTTTGATTACTTTTAAATCACCTGCATGTACATTTATAAAAGATGTAAATAAAATAAGAATAAAAAATAAAAACGGAATATTTTTTTTCATTTTATACCTCCTGTTTTATAATATATTAGACCTTGAAAATGAAAAAAGGTTACTAATTTTAAATAAATTCCTTTACTTATATACCAATCACATAAAGAGGTAATTGGCACATGATTAATTATTTTGTATACAATAATTTAAATTGAATACTAATAAACTTTTAGAATTGAATGATAAAGGGCTTTATTGTGTTAAGGGCGGTTTTTACATCGATCCATGGAAACCTGTTGATAAAGCTTTAATAACTCACGCTCATTCGGATCATGCAAGATGGGGTTCGAAACATTATTTGTCTGTTGATAAAAGTGATAACCTTTTAAAGCTCAGGCTGGGTAAAGAGATTAATTTACAAACAGTTAAATATAATGAAGTATTAAGTATCAATGGAATAAAAATCTCGTTTCATCCGTCAGGGCATATTCTTGGTTCGGCTCAAATAAGAATGGAATCAGATAAAGAAGTGGCAGTTGTTTCCGGTGATTATAAAACAGAAGAAGATACCACTTGTGAAAAATTTGAACCAATTCGCTGCAGCACCTTTATAACCGAATCAACTTTTGGTTTACCTATTTACAAATGGTCTCCTCAAAAAGAGATATTTGATGAAATTAATAATTGGTGGAAACGGAATACTGAAAATGGTAAGATTAGTATTCTTTTCGGGTATGCACTTGGAAAAGCTCAAAGACTAATTTCCGGTCTGGATGCTTCAATCGGTCCGATTTTGACTCATAAAGCAGTCGAAGATATAAATAATTGTTACCGGGCTTCCGGAATAAATTTACAAGGAACTACGTGTATTAGAAATATAAATGAAAAGAACATTCCTAAAGGATCGATAATAATTGCACCTCCTTCCAGTAGTAGTTCCTTACAGATGGAAAGTTTTGATAATGTTTCTCTCTCATTTGCTTCAGGGTGGATGCTGGTTAGAGGTATGAGAAAAAGGAGAGCTGTTGATAGAGGCTTTGCCCTTTCCGATCATTCTGATTGGGACGGATTAATTAATACAATAAAAGAAACAGGTGCGGAAAAAATTTTTGTAACACATGGTTATATCTCGGTTCTAGTTCGTTGGCTCAAAGAAAACGGCTGGGATGCTTTACCTCTTAAAAAAGAGTTCGAAAGTGAGAGTTGAAAATCAAAAGAAAAAGCCGTTCAATATATTAGTTATAATGATGTAAGACCTAAATGCCTTTCCCATATGCCTAATACCTCTTTGCCTTTAGGCCTTAACTTTTGATCTTTAACTTTTTATAACCTTTATCAATTTTTACTATATTTGAAACTAATTTATAAATCATTTTTCGGAGGATATTATCAGCAAGCAGAATGAAACACAAACGGATGTTGATAAAATTGTCTCACTTGCAAAAAGAAGAGGATTTGTTTTTCAGTCAAGTGAGATTTACGGCGGATTAAACGGATGCTGGGATTATGGGCCGCTCGGCGTTGAACTTCTAAAAAATATTAAAGAAGAATGGTGGAAGTTCATGACTTACAGGGATGATATCGAAGGACTTGATGCTTCGATTCTAATGCATCCGAAAGTCTGGGAAGCTTCCGGCCATGTTGAAAATTTTACAGATCCGATG
>CAYUVK010000142.1:0-10267 GCA_964448105.1 uncultured Ignavibacteriaceae bacterium | reverse complement strand
ATAATAAGTATAAATATTTTTATAAGAATTAAGCTCCCATATTTTAATAGTTCCATTATTGTTGCATGAAGCTGCATATTTATTATTTGAATATAGTATATTTATTAATTTCTTGTGCAGAAATAAATTGTATACTAATTAGATTAGTTAATACTATATACAATATTAACATGTTTCTAATTTTCATAGTTGTATAACCACATGCAATTAAACCATAACCCCGAACAAGAAGAACTATTTTGAACCTGCCTGATGGCGGGTAAACAAAGAAACTTTAACCGGAGCACCTAACCCTAAAATTTCAAAAATACCAGATGCGTAAATAGCTGTCAACTTGAATGGTTTTGTTAGGCATTTTTTACCGAACTAATACCATTTTCTTCGTTTGTGTATAATTTTCTGTTTTTATTTGATAAAAATAAATTCCACTTGAGAGTTTATTTGCATTAAAAACAACCTCATAATTTCCCGCAGGCTTTTCTTCATTAACTAATGTTGATATTTCTTTTCCAAGTATATCGTAAACCTTTATGGTAACAAAACTATATATGTCTTAATTCTGCAAAGTAGCTTGCAATACTATTTTTTGAAATACTTGTTAATAAATGTTTTTCTAGGTTTTCTATCATCAATGATGTTACAGAACCGATTGGTCGATCTGTTAAAAACCCCACCGCTTTATCGAAAGCATATCTGTAATGTTCTAAAGTGGATTCTTCTCTATCTTTTTTTAATTTTTTAAATTCTTCGAAACCTTGTTTTAAAGTTATGTTTCTATTTTTTTCACGCTTAATCTTCTCTACATGCACACCTGCTTCAAGTTCATATTCAATCTTTTTTTTCTCTAACTCGGCTTTCTTTTTATTTTCTCGGTTGGCTTTTAAATGGAGAGCTTTCCTCTGTCTTTTCCCCGATTCGTCATAATAATCGATAAACAATCTTCCCTCCCTAGTTCTGACTTTAGCCATTTTATCCTCCCTTATTTATTATAGTGATATGTTGATTTATTTAAGCGGCGAATCAGGTAAGCGTTATTTTTTAACTTTAAATTGGTCTTTAATTACTAATTCGTAAGATTTGATTAAATTATCTTTCTGTTCCAATAAACTATCTTTCTGCACTAATAATGTTTCTAGCTCATTAATTCTTTTCTCAGTAACTTTCAGCTGATATTCAAGATTCCCCTTTTTCTTTCCTTCCTCCTCAAGCAATAAAGCATCTATATCAATCCCCCCTTCTTTGAACATCGCGAGATATTTAGGTGTCTGGTACTTAATCCCCCTGGATATTACACCGTCTTTCACTCCCAGTTTATCAGCTAATTTAACCTGAGTGCCAAATTTGGCGATTATGGCTGCTCTTAGTTTGTTTTCATCTATTTTCATCATCTTGCAGTTTCTTCTATTAAATTAGAGTTTCTTGCATTTTATATCAATTTCTTGTATTTTTCTTTCGATTTTATTTTAACTTTAACATTTGTACAAAAATACATATTATTGATGGAAATTACAAATATTCCGGCACTATCTATAAAAAAAACTTCGCGGATGTTAGAGGTAAGTCCTTCGTATGTTTCCTATTTAATAGCTGAAGGTGAGCTTGATTTCTTTTTACTGCCCGGGAAAAAACATAGAAAGGTAACTCTTAAATCGATTAACAAATTTATTGAGAGATATACATATAATAACAAAAAGAAAGATGAAGAATGAAAACAACCAGCAATTCCAAGAAAAAAGATCCGAAAATGTCCGGAGTTATTCATATTGATCCTGAAGTTCATAAGCAATTAAAAATTTATTGCGCTACTCATGGGCCTAATTTAGGCAAATATGCCAGCAATGAATTAAGAGAATCATTAATGAAAAAGGGAATGAAATTTTGAACTTAAAAAATTATACCTCAAGCGTTCCTGTCCTTAATTCTATATCAAGGATTGAACACCGGTTAGCCCAAGCGGGTGCTCCACACATTGCGAAGAGTTATGAAGGCGACAGACCAACCGGGATGATTTTTCAAATTCCGGTTAATAATATGCCGATGACTTTCAAGCTGCCGGCTAAAACCGAAAATGTTTTTAAATACCCGGTTCAGCAAAGAGCGAGACCACCTAAAAATTCTGTTTTAAGTTCAATCAGAGCTCAGGCTGATAGAACTGCATGGAAAATATTATCAGATTGGATTGACATCCAGATTTCTATGATTGAGGTGGACCAGGCTGAATCGATTGAAATGTTTCTCGCCTATTCTTTTGATCCCGTTTCAAATCTTACTTTATTCGAAAAGATTAAAAGAAACGGTTTTAAGCAGCTGACTGAGGGGAAAATTTAAATACGCTCTTTCAGTTTCATTTTATTCAAGGAGAAAAGATGAGATCTATTATCATTTTCACAATAGTATTGTCATTCAGTTTTCTTTCCGGATTTCTATTTGCCCGGGTTCTGTATATAAGCGCTATTAATAAAAAGACATCCATGTATAGAAAAATTATTTCATCATTCAAAGAAAAATATCTATCCATTTTCAAAAGGAATAATATCCTTGAACAAAAGCTGAAGCAGCTGCAGCCGAATTTAATTTCTATCGATGCCATTTTCGAACAAATAATAGTGTCAAAGAATTGAAAAAAAACATTGCTTTTTATCCGCACTATGTGAATAGCCATAATACTTGGCAGTTTAAACTGCTACGTTCTTTATTAGGTTGGGAAGCAGAGGGAAAATTTTATGCACTAAGTAACATGATCGGTGATAGTGAAAATTGTATTCTTAAATTACCTAAGAAACAGATTCGAGCTGCCGCTATGGATGTCCTCGCTTTATCTTCAGCAGAGTTCGAGAGATTTATCAATATTCTTACTTATGAATGTGAGTTACTTATTAATCTTGATGGTAATATCACAACTGAAATTATAAGGGATTCATTGCAGTTAGTTATGAAAGAACGTGAGGAGGCACGTAAACGTAAACAAAAAGAGAATGAAACAAAGCAGACAAAAATTTTTAGCATTTAATAAATGGGAAACAAAATCGAAAGTTCAACTAAACAAATAAATAACGAATTCAACCAGCTCGAGAAATTTGGGTTTAAAGTTTTCAGTTTCAATGAAAAAAATCTTCTTTCATTCGGTCTAAAATATTTTGTTAATCATATTATAGTATCTAAAAGATATTTAGTCTTTATAGAATTTAAACAGGATATAGAAATATTATCGGATGAGAGAAAAGAGCTGCAGCTGTTCCTCTCTCACTTAAGTTCGTTAAATAAATCTTTGCATTATCATATCATCCGTAATCTTAGGGAATGCAGAAATTTAATTGAACTTCTGATTTCAAAAAAATTATAGGACCATCAGTGGGCAAACTTGAAAATTATACCCAGCTTCTGAATATTCTTAAGTATGGGCAGAAAAATAGTAGCAGCATCAAATGTTTAGCTGCTAATTTTGAACTGGATAATTCAGCCAAGCTTATTCAGCAAATTTAAACTCTTGCTCATGAAGCAAGTTCTAACGGACATTGGATTATAAACGACGATAACGGCTACTACTAGCATTGACCAGGACCGAATGGAACGCTTATAAGAAGCAGAGGCTACTTGCCATAAATAATGAACTCAAGGCAATTGCTAACTGCGATAATATTGCTTTTGCCGATTTAATCAAAAATGTTTATGCAGTATCACCCACGGATAAAAATTATGAATTATTTTGATAAAATTATTTTTGTTTTTATAATTGTAATAACTGGATTTTTTAATACGTAAAATATTTACCCCCAAAAATCAGGAGAGAAAAAGCGATGACAGAAGATATCCAAGATGTATATAGTGGGTCTATTGACGAAAGACTCTTCCCTTATTATCTGCATCTTGAATCAGCAGTAGAACTTTATACTGATGCTTCAGAAAGCTGTAAACATTTATATGTGGGTAAGATCAAAGATGCTCACACAGCCCTTACTACAGCTAAAATGATGATAAATAAATCAGGGGACAAAAGGGATAAATAATTCTTTCTTTCAATCCCGGATTGCGTCGAAGGACCGGGAATTTTTTTTTGTGTATTAAATATGTACTTTTCAAACTATGGCTGTTTTGACAGCCTTTATTGGAGAGGTATGCAGTTTTATTAACTTTAGATAAAATTGTAAATGAATAAGTATGCTTTTTTGTGAAAAAAAAATTAGTTTTCATTTACACCAGCATTAATCCCCAAAAAACCTTCCTTAATTAATTTCGCCAGACTTATCAACAAATGATAACCTAATAAATGTTAAAAATTGTATACTTTACTATACAAATTTCGTTCAAAAATCGGAGTTCGGCCGAACTCTGCGAAAGTTTGGGCGAACTTTTTAAAAGTTCGGGCGAACTTTTATACATAGAGAGAGATAGAGAGAGAAAGAGATTAGGAAAGTAATGTGGAAATGTGGATAACTTGATAAGTTCAGGAAATCAAAAAAATCAGAACACAAAAAAAATTGAGAGGAAATTAAAAAAGTTAATGCGCCGGGCCGGCTAAATTTCATGATGAGGTATCTATGGTAGCAAAAAAATACCCGCTTCACAAAGCAAAAAGCGGGTACTCTTGTTCAAAGTAGTCTTCTAATTAATATCCCTTTCTTCGGCAAAAAAGGAATGTCAATTGAAGGGTCTCAAATATAGAAAATCTTATTCGAATGTCAAATGATATTTCATACTCATATTATAATTTTTAGTCATATTAAAATTTCAATTTTATAAATTGTTTATTTTTAATTTTGGAATTATATTTTGCTGAGGGCTCTTAGCTCAGCTGGTTAGAGCGTCCGTTTCACATGCGGAAGATCATAGGTTCAAATCCTATAGAGCCCACAAATCATTTCTATCAGATTCCCATTAAATATTTTTTACGAAAGGAGTTAAAATGCTTGAAGAAATTTTAAAACGACTAGATAGTATAGAATCATTATTGAGGTCAATAAAACATTTTTATCATTGGATGAAGCTGCCGATTACCTGCAGCTTTCAAGAAGTCATATATATAAAATGACACACACCATGAAGATTCCATTTTATAAGCCAAGTGGGAAGAGAGTTTATTTTCATAAAGAGGATTTGGATAAATGGATTCAGCGTAAAAGAGTAAAAACTATGGAGGAGATTGAACAGGAAGCGATAGAATATATTGTTAATAATAAAATGAAAAGGAAAGTAGTTATCTAAAAATATGAAAACAATCAAGAGGTAAGCTTAAAAGCATTTGGTTGCATAGTTCGGTTAATTACATACACAACAATACACACCAGGGTTCAAACACATCATTTATTATCATCTAAATTTATATCTAGGGGTAATTTGTTGTGTAGTGGATTGACCTACATAACAATACCCGACCCTTTTAACATGTGATTATTATTTTACTTATATTAAATGCCACTCATTTTCAACCAACGATTTGATAATTTGCTTTCCCCTATGTCCAAATATCGGATGATTTTTCCGGGAGAGTATGTCTGCCAACTTCAGAGCAATATCTGAAGTCGGAATATTTTTTTCTTTAGATTCGTTCAAAATCTGCACTGACCTGTTAAATATCGAATGTTCCCAATTTCTGCTAAAATGATTTTCAATCATTGGATCATTATTGATATACCCATATTGTTCATTTGCACAAGTTACAATTCCCATTCTGTTTGTCAGGAAATCCGGCATATAATAAATTCCTTTACCGTGTAAAGTCTTTCCATCTCTTTGCATATCTTCAAGCTGATTATTAGCTGCTCCACATACTATTTTAGCTTTTAGCATTGGGATTGTTTGTGGATTCAGTATAGCACCGGTTGCATTTGGTGAAAAGATATCACAATCTTCACTAAAGATGCTAAGATCATTCTTGTCAATTAGTTTACATTCAAAATTCCTGTCAGCAAATTTTTTCTTTGCTGAACTAATATGAACAGTATTTATATCTGCAGCAACTACTTTTTTGACATTTTTATCAAATAGAAACCGGGCTAAAGGCTCCCCAACGTGTCCTAGTCCCTGAAGTGCAACTGTTTTCCCTTCAAGAGTTCCTGACCCTAAAAATTCTAAAGCTGCTTCCATTCCGGAAATTACTCCTCTTGCAGTAGGAATTGAAGGATTTCCGCTACCACCAAACTCCTGGGGAATACAGGTAGTGAACCTGGTTCCCGAAAAAACATGTACCATATCCTCAACACTTGTTCCAACATCTTCTGCAGTTACATAACATCCGTTCAATGTGGAGATAAAAGAACCATATTCCTTATAGATTCTTTCTCTGACTTCCGGGTTCATCCTATCAACTTTCGGATTGTGAGCTATAACTCCTTTTCCACCACCCCACCATAAACCGGCAAGAGCATTCTTAAAAGTCATTCCAGCACTAAGTCTTAATCCGTCCCTGAAATAAGATTCAACGGAATCATAATCCCAGTATCTCACACCGCCTGCAGCCTGTCCTCTGTTTGTTCTATGAACAAAAGCACCAAGAAGCATATCATAATATTCAGAAACTTTACAGAACCATCCTTCATGCTTCATGAAATCTCTTTTATCTCTAATAAAATAATCTGCAATGGATTGTAATTTGGTATGGGAAGTGATGAGACTTTTTTTCACATCATCATAGACGAAATAAAATTTGCGGATATTCTCTTGTTTTAGGAAGTCAATAAAGTCAGCAGGTGTAAAAGAAAGCAAGTCGGGTTTTTCAAGCATAATACCCTCTCTTTATCTGAATGAAGGCAAATAGTAATGTTTTTCATCCTCCACAATTTTTATGCTTATTACAAATTAAGCCTTTTTACTACAAATAGGCAAGAAAAATTTGTTAATTTCTAATTTCCAAGCTTTATTTGCTCCCTCTCCTCCACCACAATCTCCGGCTTCCCATGGTAAAACTTAACCTTCCCGGTCACCTCAACCACCTTTCCTTCCATACTTTCAATATCATGAAACTTCGAGATATCGCTTTTATATATTACCGCTGTAAAAGCATTATTCGAAAATTGATCTCCCATATTCAAAAAGTAAATTCCGGATTTTGATACGTAAACATCGCTAACAGTATCGACAACAGTTACTGTTTTCCCAATATAATCTACAGCATCTTTAGCAGAAATTTTTTCCTGGGCGAAGTTGGTTGAGATGAGTAAAATAAATAGTGCTGCTGATAATAAAATTTTAGTTTTCATACTCACCCTCTATATTTGCCAATAGTCTCAGTTTTATGTTTTAATATACAATAAAATTTTTTGTAGTACTAAAAATATGAAAATTTAGGAAAGTAAAATAAAAAAGGCAGTCACTTTGAAGGACTGCCCTTTACTGTATTTCCATGTGAGGGATTGTTAGATGAATAGCTGAACAAAAATATGCTCTAAGATACATTGAAGCTTTAATAACAAAATTATCTCTTGCTCTTTATTTTTTTTACGATTAAGTTCTCATATCTTAAATTAAGAGGTCCTCATATTCTTAGTTAAGAAGATAGATAGAATAATATAGTCTACCATTTTTTTCATCTCTGCCTCTATCTATAAAGCTCTTCTAAATACTTGAATTCTACTTTGTGCACTTGTAATAATTTTGAAAGTGATTCTCTCAATACTTTGATCTTATTATAAAACTAAAGCTTTGTTAGTATGCCAATTAATTGTCTAGACAAAGAAAAAGTGAAGTAATGAATTATCAACTTAAATAATTGAGGACTGCAATGAAAACGCTTGTAATGTTGTTAACAGCTTTTTTCGTTTTATCATCTTCATACTATACTTTTGCTCAATTCGATATCCTGAAGCAGGTTGAAAAGAAGATCGAAAAGAAGGCCGAGGATGAAACCGATACCGCTATCAATAAAGGAATTGAGTCCGTTAAAAACAACGGTAAAAAAGACGACAAGGTAACGAACGCAGGGGATAAAAAATCCGAGACAACCAATGTTGCCGTTACTGACAATAATAATGCAAGTGAATCAGAATCACAGAAAGAATTAGAATTATATTCTAAATATGATTTTGTTGCCGGTGACCAAGTAATTTTTGATGATAATCTTGCAGGTGAGGAAAGCGGGGAATTCCCTTCCAGGTGGGATTTGTTAAGCGGAAGCGCTGAAAATGCCAGATTAGGAGATGATAATATTATACATTTTATAAATGATAATACGATCATTGTTCCATTAATAAAAGAAAAGAATTTTTTGCCGGATGTCTTTACAATTGAGTTTGACGTCTATTTTGAAAAGCAAGCTATTAGCAGCATGGATCATTATTCAGTAAGATTTTTTGAAGGTACGAACGGGCTTTCATCAACTAAAGATGGAAAGACTATATACCCCATTACGATTGCTTGGAACGAGGTGAAAATGGGAGATTTCGGCGGAAAGACTAGTACATTTTCCCAAGAACAGCAAAACTGGCAGGGTAAATGGAAACATATCGCAATTTCATTTAATAAGAGATCTTTAAAATTATACATGGATCAAGAACGAATTTTAAATATCCCTAACCTAGGGTATAAACCGGAGATGTTCTCTATCGGTGCAAATTTCGATAAAGGATATATAAAAATGAGTTCTATAAAAAATATCAATGTTAACGAAGGCGGCAAAAAGTTGTATGATAGGATTTTAGCCGACGGCAAATTTGTTACGAGAGGAATTTTGTTTGAAGTAAACAAAGCCGATATAACCCCTGAATCTATGGGAACAATAAATGAGATCGTAAAATTGATGGAAGAACATCAGGATTTGAAATTCAGTATTGAAGGCCATACGGATAATGATGGAGATAAATCTTATAATCAAAAATTATCCGAGGAACGAGCAGAGGCAGTTAAAAATTTACTCGTTCAGTCTGGAATCAATACTTCAAGGTTGGAAACCAAGGGATGGGGTGATAGCAAACCTGTTGACAGTAACGCAACACCGGAGGGAAAGGCAAATAATAGACGGGTTGAATTCATAAAAATTTGAACAAATACTTGGAAGATAAGAATTCCATTAAAATAAAATTGAAGAAAATAAATTATGGTCTGGGAGTAATTCTAAAATAAGATGGTCGATTTAAAACCAGCATTTAAAATTAAGGAGGGCATAATTTATGGGAATTCAAGCCGAATATAATAAAGATGGATCTATAATAATTGTAGATCAAAAAGAATGGATTGGCATCCAGGCTGCTGCATTTAATGACCTTATTCAGGAATCAATTAACAGAGTGAGTAAAAACATTTCAGTTGATTTATCCAAAGTACAATTCATATCAAGCTTGGGAATCGGTCTTTTGGTCCACGCTTATACAACCTGTACGAAAAAAAATATTAAGTTCAATCTTCAGGGTGTTAATGACCATATAATGAAAGTGTTATATCAGGTTAAGTTGGCTGAAATATTTAATATTGCTTGAAGATATTTCTTTTTCCAGGAAATTTTCTCGATAATAATATTCAGTTATAAACGTCATTTTAGGAAATTAATAGATACAAAAAAGAATCGTTGAATCTGTCCTAGAAAAATATTCCCTTTCTTATGATCATCTAACCGATAGCATTATTTAGCGGGCTGCCGCATATAATCTATAGTGTAACTTTTTAAATAAGGTCATTGCCTTAAAACAATTACTCTATATTTTATACCGTTATTTTTTCGGCAGCCCTTAAACCTCTCTTAATTTTTTATGCTGCTTGTGGTATCACCTTCGGTTTATAAATTAACGAAGTGATTATTCCTAATATTAACGCCTGAATAAATCCGTAAATAAACATCTGCAATGCAAATCCGAATTCGAATGGGTACATAACATAAGATTGAAATGAAATAACCAGCATGAAGAAGATACCCATATACGCTCCGAACCGTAATCCCTCCATCCAACCCTTATTCTCATAACCTTTAATAAAGAAGAAAACAAAAAAATATGACCATATCAAATCCATTAACCATATAAGCCACATTTTACTATTCATTTCTTCTTCTGGACGAAAAACATTTTTGTACATATCGTTCATAAATGCAGAACCAAGAATCCCCATATAGATAATGTAGTTTGTTATTTCGAGAACAACAAAAACTACCACAAAAGCAATGATGAATTTTTTTGTGTTCATCTAATCCTCCGGATTAAAAGTTATTTATTGGAAATTTTTCAGGATATAGGAAAGTATTGAGTAATATTAGTTATTTGTTTTAGTAATATCAAATTAAATTTTTTGGTGTAATAACTCGATAGAAATGTCATAGATACGACTCGATAGAAATGTCAGTAAA
>CAYUVK010000141.1:0-10541 GCA_964448105.1 uncultured Ignavibacteriaceae bacterium | reverse complement strand
GAATGTTTTGTACACCCGGAAGGATTCGAACCCTCAACCTTTTGATCCGTAGTCACAGGGAATCCTCTTTTCAGCTTGTATTCGCACTTTTTTCCTTAAAGTACATACAAAAGTACATACGCTACATACAAAAAGTAAGCTATTGCTTACAAGGAGATTAACAATGTATGTAGTAAAAATCCCGAGGTCAAAATATTACCAATTAGTTTATTTCCAGGATGGTAAAAGGACAACTGTCTCAACAAAAAGAACTAACAAGCGCGAAGCATTCCGATTTTTAGAAGAATTCTCCCGAGGGAACCAAAATAACAATTCTCCAGAGATTAAATGCGATGAGAACGAACCGGAACCTCAAGCAACTACTAATAAAAATGGTTTAACCCTCTTAGAATTTCAAGATGAATATCTTGAATATTGCAAACCTGTTAAATCAATTAGGTATATAGATTCAATAGAATTTTCTTTTAAGCAATTTATTATATTTTGCGGTAATATTTTAGTGTCCGAGGTTGATATAAGAACCGTTGACAAATTTATTAATTCCACCTTTGCACGTACTCAAAGCGGAGCTCATCTTTATTACAGGTCAATTAAAGCAGCCTTTAATAAAGCTATTGCATGGAATTATATAGAAATTAATCCTTTTACAAAAGTTAAATTTCCAAAGCTTGCTAAAAATCATCCGGTTTTTATTACCGAAGATGAATTGTTAATTATAATAGCGCATACTCCTGAACAACATTTAAGAGATATTTTTACAGTTGCTTTTTATACCGGCTTACGACTAAGTGAATTAATTAACATGCAGTGGGACTGGATTGATTTTTTACAAAATCAAATCACTGTAAAATGTACAGATGATTTCTTAACTAAAAATAAAAAAAGTAGAATCATCCCAATGACTCACAAGGTAAGAGATATCTTATTTAAGAGATTCAATTACGATTCCCATTGCCATGATGAAGTCGTATTTTATAAAATAAAAGGGAAAATTTTATATCCGGATTTCATTAGTAAGCAGTTTAAAAAAATTGTTCGCAAAACAAATTTAAATGATAAGATTCATTTCCACACATTACGTCATTCTTTTGCATCACTTTTAGTTCAAAGAGGTGTTTCTCTATATGTAGTTAAGGAATTACTTGGCCATGAAGATTTAGCCACTACCCAAATTTATTCGCATCTTCAAAATCAAAATTTAACAGATGCAATAGATCTCTTGTAAAAACAAAGGGCTTGATTACTCAAGCCCTTAAATAAAATTCTTATTTTCCCCGATTTTTTATATCCTTAGTCACCTCTGTACGCCCGGAAGGATTCGAACCCTCAACCTTTTGGTCCGTAGCCAAACGCTCTATCCAATTGAGCTACGGGCGCATTTTTTCTTAATTCAAATATACAGCAAATTAAAAATTTTTACAATTAATATACAATTATAATCTGTTTGGACAACTTTGTTTTTTTACTCCCAAAAACCAAAATAAACCTGTCCAACTTGTCCAAACTTTTATTTTCTTCAAACTTTATAAAATTTCGCATCTTTTTTATCCCGTTTTGGACAACTTCAATAAAATTTATAAAATCTTTAGATAGACAACTCTCTGATTAAACCTGTCCAAAAGTTGTCCAATAAAAACCTTGAAACTAAGATAATTTCAAAATATTATACTAGTTTGGACGACTTGGACAACTTTATTTCGCATTTTATTCTTTAATCAAAAAGAGACTTGTCCAATTTATCTGCCGGAGGCAGAGTGTCCATCTCATTTGCTGTTTCCAATTCACCCACTGTTATATAACGTTCCGTACCAGATTTTCTTTCATTAATTTTCACACCCTTAACTTTAGCAGCTTCTTTCAACCATCTTGAAAACCTTACCGGCTGCATTTCCCCATATTCTTCAAATTCCTTCTTGAAATTCTCAAAAAGTTCTTTTTTATGGATCTCTTTCCCTATTTCAATTGATTCAAAATATTCTGTGAATTCTTCACTCGTTGAATCAATCATCCTTTTCTTTTCCAGGTTGATATGTTGACATTGTATAAGACCTTTATTAAGGTAAAGCTGCATGCATCCAATCATATAATTATAAAAATTATTCCATTCATCGCTGCTCCACTCATCAAAAAACCTATGTCCGAATTCATCTATAGGTTTATGTGTTTTATTGTAATGGCCCGAAAACTCTATTATAAATTGCCTGTCTAAAGTAGAATCATCAGAACCCGGAATAGTGTAGTTAGTAGATATTATAATCTTTGGTGATTGATGAAACGGTATTATCATTTCATTCTGATTTTTCTTTTCAACAGTAATATCATCAGTAATAATTGAAAACAGTTTATCAAAATTAAATCTCTTAGTTACATCATTAAACTCAATTATCGCCGTATCCAGATTTACGGATTGAAAGCTGAAGCTTTTGGTGAAATTAAAATTCCTTCCATCGAGTCTCACAGTCTTTCTAAGTTTACCAATAGCTTGGGCAACTAATCCTTTCCCGCTTCTTCCATAAGCTCCGTCACTTAGTTTTTCATCTAGGAATATTACAGCCTTTGCATTTGTTGAGTCCTTGTAATTATGCAGTAAGTAACCTATTGCACTTCTCATTGATAAAATTCTTTGCTCATTCTTGCTGCAGATATTTCTTATGAATATTTCAAATTCCGATTCTTTCTCTTCAATAGAAAATTTTTGTGGAATTACATGTCTATCCCATATAAATCCTTCTAATTCTTCATATCTCTTTACTTCTATCTTATCTTTTATAACTTCAACAAAACAATTGGCAAAAAATAAAAATCCTTTATCTTTTGTATCCCGCAGGAATTCAGGTTTCCTTGTTTCAAGAAATTCCAGGTATGTATTTACAAAATGCTGCGGTGCGCCTTTTATAACTGCATCAATTACTTTTAACTTTGTTGATTCATTAAAATTATCATTATCCATCCTTTTCAAATATTCAATTACAAAATCTTTAATATTAAAAATCTCAACTTCACGAACAATATTTTTACTTACTCTAAGAAGAATATATCCACGTTCAAGCTGCAGCTTACAAAATCCGTTTTCTTCAAGGAATCTTTTAAAGTTCTGTTTTGAGATTTTTGTTTTATCGTTTTCTATATACCAGAATTTCACAAACGGTTTTTTCCATCCGTACTTCTCTGCTGTATGATATACAGTTCCAAGTGTAATTTTTCCATTATACTTATTTCTTAGATCATCAAATTTTTTGTTTATTTCAAACTCTGAATCATGATAGTTAGGATTGCTTAAGCTCAATTTCAAAAAATATTTTCTTCCCTCTTCGCCAATTGTTATTAGACCAAATCCGATTCTATACCAATCTTCATAACAATTACCAGGGAGATTCGTTGCAAGATATTCAATTGCACTTTCTAACTTCTCAGTATCAAACCCTGCCGGTTCAAATGTTCTCTTTCCTATAGCAAGTATTTCCTTTTCTTTCTCCAGGTCGCAAAGCTCTTCCAGGCATTCCAACAATACATTCGGCTCTACATCTATTGGAGGTTTTAATGGATCATTATAAAGGAAAGAGTATTTATTTCCGCTCTCATGCTGTGAATAAGGAAGAATTGTTTGAGATTTGTTCCATCTTAATTCAATATGATTACAAAAACCATCTTCTTTTAATTTTAATCTGTATACACTTTTAGGGCCAATTAATCTTTTATGTAAGCTTTCACTTTCCCTTACCTTCAGCCAAATGTGAAAACCGGCTTGGCTGCCGCTTCTTACAATCCATTCGTACCTGTTTCCTAATCCTAATTGATTCAAAATCATCTCAACAATCTTTTCATTTACAACCTTATCAAAATCCAGATTCCTTAAATCATTTATTCCGCAAATACCGCCTATGCCGGTTATAGTATCATTCCAACCAAGTCCTGCAATATCATTCTCACTCTGCTCGATTATTTGCCAGTTCTCCCATACTATAGTAGGCCTTTTACCTTGGACAGGCAGAACATTAAAACCATAATTCTTTTTATAAGCTTTCGCTAATTCTGAATAAATCATCATTGTTACTCCCTTTTTTATAAATCTGTATTAATTTGTGAAATCCGTGTCTGATTTTTCCTCACGGAATGGCGTAGGTTTTTGCCAATTTATTCTTCTCTGTGCACATTTAATTTTATTAGACCGTGATTTCCCCTTACTCATAAACAAACATCCCCTCAGAATCGTTTTTTGCTTTTTTGCCGGTAATTGATTTAAGGGTTTTTTTAGCTATATCCGGCCTTGAAAATTCACAACTAAAAATCCATAACTTTGCATTCAATCCCATTCCACTAAGATGAAAGCCATTCCTTCTTTTCATTTTCTTTGCAACTTCACTATTGTCCGTTTGTACTTTGTAAAATTTCTTACCTCTTTCCTCCTGCCACATATAAGTCATTTCACTCACCCTTCATTTTTTTTATTAACAATAATTCTTAATTGTGAATTTCCTTTATTGTTCTCTGTCTTCTTTTCCCTTTTTGTCCTATCCGGAATATTATCATCCAGAACACTAATAGCATCTCTTAACGTTTCTACATTCAAATGTGAGTAAATCTCAGTTGTAGAAATTGAAGAATGTCCAAGCAGTTCTTTTATTGTATATAATGGAATGCCATTTTGAGCTAGGTTAGAAGCAAAAGAATGTCTTAAAGAATGAAAGTGAATTGACTCATCTATTGCGGCATTTTTGCATGCCCTCTTAAAATTTTTAGAAAAATAATCACCGGTATAAGGTTCGCTATTCTCTTTACAAAAGACAAAATCATTTTTTAATCTTAGTATTTTTCTTCTTTTACAGATTTTGCTTAATAGTATATCATATACTTCATCGCAAATCGGAATATACCTTTGATTTCTTCCTTTAGTTTTAAATTCTTCATCGCCAACAGTAATAATTCTTGTCGTTAAATTTATATTTTTCCATTTTAAGTTAACTAGTTCATTTAAGCGCATCCCTGTAAAAAATCCGGAAACAATGAAATCTTTTATTATTTGGGCGTGGATTTGTTCACAAATTAAATTAAGCTGCCTCTTATCAATGTATGCTGGATTTACTTGCTGCTTCTTAGGAAGTTTTACCTTTAGGAAATAATTATCTCTTAGGTAACACCAATCAACAGCTTTATTAAAAGCAGCTTTCAAGGTCCTTACATATACTCTGTAGCCTTTTGCAGCTTTGTGCTGCAGATGAGAAATAAAACTTTCAATATCTTTTAAACCGATGGATTGAATTAATCTTAGACTGCCGAAGTAATTTGTTAAATACTTAAATGAAATATTCACAGATGTATAATAAGCTTCCGATCGATTTTGTTTAATTAAATCACCGTATTCTTTAGCAAACATTTGGATAGTGATTTTTTCTTTAACTGTAGCTTCTCCTTTATCCACCGCTGCTTTAGGTGTTAAAGACATTAAAAGTTTTAGTTTTTCAACATCCTCAACACTTAACTTTTTTAATAAATTTGAAATCTCTTCCATGTGTTTCCCTTCTTTAGTTCCCCGATTTTCTTTTGATCTTGCCTGCTTGTTGAAGTTTTAACAAAAACAGGAAGTTTCGAAATATTGTACTCTTACAATTATTATGGAGGCTCCGTTTCGTCTTTCATTTCATCTTCAGACTTCTGAACACTGATCTCTGATTTCTGATCGTCTTTCTGCAGTTCTTCCGCACACTCTTCTTGACTTTCTAATTCCAATTCAATTATTAAAAGATCTCTAAAGGAAGCTTTACGACATGGAATCTTTGTTTGATTTATTAACCTATAAAGAGGTAAACTTGATATGATTAGATATTTGGTAGGCTTTGTTTTTGCAGATAGCTGCTTGTCCCTTTTTAACAGCTTTTCAATCTCAGTTGAGTCAGAGAAATTTTGATATGCTCCCATGATTGATATCCCTTTCTATTTTCGGGATACCAATTAAATAAAAATCGGAATAAATATTCTTTATATTCATTATATCATGTTCTTTATATTCATTATAAAATTATATAATATTTTTTCTCAGCGTCGTTAAAAATTTGATTAATTGATCCAGCTCTTTTCGCTTATGCCTGAAGCTCTTCTCAGCCAACACCATTATAAACCTCAATATCTTTTTACTGTTCGTTGAACTTTCATTTTTCTCCATCTGATCCTTTGTTGAATTATAAGTATTTACAAAATCCGTCTTAGCTTTAACTTCATTGAAAAATAACTCTGCTATTTGTTTAATAGTTGATTGTGTTGATATCATATCGGTTTCATACATAGCATCAAATATTCTTACAATATCAGCTTTTTTCGTCAGTATCAGTATTTTGCTACAGCTGATAACATCTTTTTGTCCCTCTGCTTTTTCTTCATACTGTACAGCTTCCTGAATTCTTTCTGTTTCTTCTTTATTTTCTGATTCTTCAATTATTTCATTTTCTATAAATCTTATTCCGGCAATACAGTTTTTTATTTCATTTTCATTGCTGCTTTCTACTTTAGATTTTAAATAAATTTCTGATTTTTCAGTAAGCTTTAAACGACTTTTTATTTTTATATAATTTTTATTAGCCATAACTAAAAGATCAGGTTTCCATCTACATATAGTCTTTATAAGCAGCAGTCTTTTATTTTATACTCACAGCTAAGTCTAAAATTCTTTCATAACCTCCAATAGATAAAAACCTTTCATGAGGTATTAAAGTTCACCCTTATGTTGAAATTTTTTTAATTATGATTATAAAATTTTCTGCTGACGTGGCAGGAAGCGCTTACGTCTATTTGCTAATTAAGCAAACTTTATAGAAAATTTTTATTGATTCGATTTTGTAGGACTTTTCACCTCAACAATCAATTCAAACTAAGCAGCTTTACCCGGCTTTATTCACCAAATAAAAGCTTATTTAGGAATGCAGATTTTGTCTGCAGACAACAATCAATACTCTGTTTTTAAAGATATTGATTCATACCAAAAATTATTTTGTGAAACTCATAACCGAATTAACTTACCTTCTCCCCTGTCAAGTAAGGTACGACCTGATTTTTATCTCGCCCTATAATTTTAGCTTTTTTTACAGAAACATATTATCTCTTTCTGCTTACTTCCAATTTCAATAATTAAAAAAATAAACCATCCAGCTTTAAAATCAAAATTTAGCGACCCACTGTTGAAATTTTTTTTATTAAAATAAACTCATCTCGCCTTAACGACTTATATTATTAAAAAAATATAGCTCGATTAATGTCACGCATCGAGTGACAAATCTAATTTTAATTATCTATTTTTATTTTTCCCTTTCGCATTTATTTACTATGTAGGAAAATTCATAATTAAAAGAAAATCTTTTTAAGTTCCGGATTTCCGCCAATCCATTCTATTGACAGTAAAAATGAACCGGAGACCAGATATGGATCAATTCTTAGGCATATTTCGTATATTTGCCTAAGAAATGATCCAGAGTTATAATATGAAAGATATAGTCAAAATATTCGAAAAACATAAGGGTTATGCAAGAATGAAGGAAATGCGTAACCATAAAATTCATCCAAGAGATATAGTAAAAGCAGTTTCTGAAGGAATAATCGAAAAAATTAAACCCGGACTTTACAAGCTTATAGATTACCCGTGGGATGAACATGGCAGTTTTGCTGATGTGTGCAGCTCTAATAATAAAGCTGTTATATGTCTCACCTCTGCAGCTTCATATCACAATATTACGACTTTTAACCCTTCATACATTACAGTAGCTGTGCCTCACAATACACCCGGCTTTAAACTGGATTACCCCCCGGTACAAGTATACTATTTTCCTCATAAATATTACGAAACCGGGATAAATGAAGTTGATACCAAAAGCGGAACTATAAGAATATACAGCCGGGAAAAGACAATTTGCGATCTCTTTCGCTACCAGGCTAAAATAGGTGATGATATAGTTATCGAATCACTTAAGAATTATCTAAAGCTGAAAAATCGGGATATAAACCAGCTGTTTGAATATGCAGAATCACTTAGAGTAAAAGAAAAGATACTTCCTTATGTTAAAGCAATTGTTGGTTGATGCCTAAAAAAGAAATTACAAATATCGCTGCATCGATAAAAGAAAAGCTCTCTAATTACTCACGTAAAAATTCACTTGAGTTCAATTCGGTTTTGCTCCAATATATCCAGGAAAGATTTCTGTTCAGAATTTCAAAATCAATTTATTCAAATAATTTTGTACTTAAAGGTGCCCTTCTCTTTCTTGCTCATGATATAAGCAGGCTCCGCCCGACCAAAGATATTGATTTGCTTGGAAGTTCTGTTCCTAACAACAGCGATTCATTGAAAGAAATATTTGAGGAAATTGCATCTATAAATTTTGATGACGGTTTAACTTTCGATCCAGGTTCAGTTTCTGCTGAAGAAATTGTTGAACAGGATGAATACCATGGCATAAGAGTTAAATTGTCCGCTAAGCTTGGAACAGCCAGGCAGCAGATACAAATTGATATCGGGTTTGGTGATGTAATCTATCCCGGTTCTCTTAAAATGGATTACCCTGCTATCCTTGATTTTGAAGCACCTCACCTGAATGTATATTCACTTGAATCAGCAATAGCAGAGAAATTTGAAGCGATTGTTTCTCTCGGAATTGCTACCAGCAGAATGAAAGATTTCTATGACATCCATTTCTTTGCATCAGGTAAAGACTTTGATCTTCTCACGTTGCATAGTGCTTTAACGGAAACATTTACTAATCGCCGTACTCCAATTGAAAATCGAAAAGCCATTTTTAATGAAAAATTTAAGAATGACAGAAATCTGGAGGTACTCTGGGCAGCATTTGTAAAAAAGCGTCTATTAGAAATAAATCTAAACTTTTCTGAAGTAGTTGCTGGAATTGAAATGTTTATTGAACCTGCTTGCAGTCAAATTGATTTTTCTAAAGTCTGGAATTATAAAGAATGGAGATGGAAATGAATGAATCGCATGGTAAATTTCTTTTACCATACCCTTGTTAGTTCATATCTGTTATTTTTAATTTTTTATACTTTTTAAATTATATTTTAATTTTCCAATACATCTTTAAAAGCTTAATTCTCATTTCTATATCCGCAAAATTAGTATCTGTATCTTTTTCTAAACCACAAATTTTTAGAAAATCATTTCTGAATTTTTTACTAAATCTTAATTTTACGTTTTGTAATTTATAATCAGCTATAAATTGTTTTATCTTTTTTTCTTTATTATTTAAATTTTCAAAATTCAATCCTGATTAAAGATTTTTATAAATTTCATCAAACCATTCCTCAATTAAATAATAAAGTCTCTTGTATTTCGATTTATTTTAGGTTTTCTGAATTTAGAATAAAGGTTATATATGCTCCAGAAAAAACCTAAAATAAGAGAAAGGTTGCCTATTATTTTAACAACCGATCCTATATCAAAAGAAAACAAATTAAGTATCCCCCTCCACAATTTTTATTTCTTCCTCTGTTAACCCGTAAAGCCGGTAAACCAATTGGTCTATTTTTTTATCTGCAGCTTCGATTTGTCGGAGCTTCAACAGAATCGGCAGTTTTTTGCGAATATTCATGAATTACATCTTTTTAAGCTTCGGCATAACCTCTTTTATTTTCAACATCCCAGCCGAGCTCCGTAAAGAAGGGATTTATAAATTCATTCCTTACCTGGGTTTCATTATATGCACCTGATTTATATGAATCGATATTTCTTTCAAAGAGTTCGACGAGTTCAACTATCCTGGATGGAACAGACATTCAGCCCCGCTTATTGTGAATTGTTTTATTTGCAAATTATCCGTTTTATGAAAATAAATCAAATAATATCAACCCAGTCGTTTACAAATATGTTCTCTTAGCCTTATCCATCCTATTTACATTACTTCTTTATTTTTGCTACTAAATTATTATATCTGGTTAAAATCCTTTTCTTCTATCAAAGTATAACTAAACCTGTTGGGAAAAAATTTTATAGCATAACCACATAGTGCCATTAACTCATCAAAATTTTTTGGATCTTTAAATACCTGACAGCCGGCTGAAAATTTATTTACATAATTTACGATTCCATATTTGCTGGCTCTATGATTATCTATTCCAAAATATCCCCACTCTGCAGTCCATTCTTTATAATCATATTTATCATCTCTATTGCAATCTCTGTAGACTTTAACTGCATTACCTGTCTGTACCAAGGCTTTATATTTATTTTTATGCAATCCAATTTGCCAGCAGCCTAAATATTGACCTGGGGCAAGAATAGCAGTCCCCTTATTATTCAATGGATATCTCAAATAATAAAGACCCGGGTCCGTAGTAATTTCCCATATATAGAATTTCTGCTGTCCATTTTCATCTTTAAAAAAACAAAATTCAAAATCATTAAAAGTATTTGGAGTCATATCATTTGTTCTTATCCCTCCAATATTAAGATTAAAAGGAATAGCCTTCCCCTTTGAATCCCTGGCTTCAAAAATCTTATATCCCTTGCATTTATAAACTGCTAAAATTTCCTCCAGTATTGGCTTTTCCAT
>CAYUVK010000140.1:0-10744 GCA_964448105.1 uncultured Ignavibacteriaceae bacterium | reverse complement strand
GCATCCGAAAGTCTGGGAAGCTTCCGGCCATGTTGAAAATTTTACAGATCCGATGATTGATTGTAAACAGTGTAAATCGAGATATAGGCTTGATACAATTGCTGATCTTATTTCGGAAAAAAATAAAAAAAGAATAATTGATGAAATGAGAGTTTCAATAGTAGGAGATTCGCTTGAAGATAAATTCTTAAACATTTTAGAGGATAGTTATTTAGTCAAAGAGTTGATCCCTTTATTAAATTGTCCTCAATGTGGTAATAAAGGAACATTTACGATACCCCGTCAATTTAATTTAATGTTTAAAACATTTATAGGTCCAGTTGAGGATTCAGGTTCTGTTGTTTATTTAAGGCCTGAAACCGCACAAGGAATTTATGTTAATTTTTTAAATGTGCAGCAGTCCTCGAGACAAAAAATTCCTTTCGGTATTGCGCAAATTGGTAAAGCATTTAGAAATGAAATAAATACAAAAAACTTTTTGTTTAGAACAAGAGAATTTGAACAGATGGAAATGCAGTTTTTTATCAATCCAAAAGATGATGAAAAATGGTATGATTACTGGAAACACGAAAGACTGGAATGGTTCAAATCCTTAGGAATGACGGAAAGTAAGTTAAGATATCATGATCATCCGCCTAACAAGCTTGCGCATTATGCTAAAGTAGCTACGGATATTGAATACCAATTCCCTTTTGGGTGGGGAGAAATTGAAGGTATTCATAACAGAACAAATTATGATTTAACAAGGCACGAACAGTACTCGGGCAAATCATTAAAATATTTTGATGAATCATTAAATGAAAAATATATCCCGTATATCATTGAGACTTCTGCCGGCGCTAGCAGATCCTTTATGGCATTTTTAATTGATTCTTACGATGAAGAAGAAGTAAGGGGAGAAAAGCGTTCGATATTGAAATTTCATCCGCGTCTTGCTCCAACCAAAGCCGCTGTTCTACCTTTAGTTAATAAAGACGGCATGCAGGAAATTTCACAAAAAATTGAAAAAGATTTGAGAAAAAGATTAAAAGTTTTTTATGATGACAAAGGTGCAATTGGAAGAAGATATAGAAGACAGGACGAAGCCGGAACACCTTTCTGTATTACGGTTGATACTCAGACATTAGAGGATCAAACAGTTACAGTAAGGGAAAGAGATTCCATGTATCAAATAAGAATTGAAAGCAGCAATTCATTAAGATACCTTTTGGAAAAACTGCATGTAGATTAACTATTTCTCCCAAGTCATTAAGGAATATTTAATAGATGGAGATAGAAAATGAATAAATTCAAAATATTAACTTTGTTGTTATTTTTTCCCTTCTTAATGTTTTCATTAATGATTGGTTGCAGCAACCAGACTACTGAACCAATCGCTAAAAAAACAGTAGCTCCGCCGCAAAATCTTAAGCTCATTCTTAAAGCAACTCCACTTGATTCAACTGCATCACCCAGTACTACCGCAGTAGTCTCCTGGGATGCTTCTGTTGCTGAAAGTAATGCCGATTTCAAAGGATATAGAGTTATTACTGTAGAACTAAACAACTCAAATCAATTCGTTTCGGTTTTACAGGAACAAGCTATTACTAAATCGGAACATACTCATTCAATCGATAATATCGATGTAATGACAAAATACCAAACTTATGTAGTTGCTGAATTAACAGATGGAACTAGAAGTGATTCTCTTAAAACTCCGGTTTATTCGGGGGTTTTCTATAATACAAATGGTTCAATTGATTCGTATACATCAAGCGGAAATTCCCAAAGTGGGTATGGTTGGGATATAAAAACCGGTGAAGGCACGCAATGTTCTTACAATCCGGCTAATTCAAAAAAAATTGATCTGCATTTGAGAGAAGAGAGTACCGGAGAACTTTTTTTCAAATCTCCTGATTTTCTTGACGGATTAGTAAAAAATTACAAATATACAAGAATTCTTTTAATAGGATTCGGACAAGAAATTTTTGATGAAACAATGATTGACAGGCCTGATAGTCTTTTCAGAACTGAAGCCCAGGTTATTACAGATGGAGTTTATTTGTTAGAAACTCAAGAAGGCTATTATATTAAAATTTGGGTTAAAAATTATGGAAAAGCTGGCGACCTTTCTTACTATAATGTTAAGTTTTATTACAAGGTACAGCCGATTGTTGGATTAAGAATACTTAAAAGATAATTGCAACTTTAATTTTAATTGTATGTATAAAGCGGAGAGAAGATATTGAACTTTTCTTCGCTTTTTTGTTTATTAAATTTGTTTGTGTAATTATGAGCCGGTCACTTTAAAAGTGACCGGCTCATAGACAAACATATGGAGCATTGATAATTTTGAAAAAAATATCTGTTTTATTATTTCTTTTTACATTTAATTTTGCATTTGCCGGGTTGCCGAATTTTGATTCAACGGTAATAGCCGGTATTCATCAAATTTATAATATCAAATTTCAAAAGGCCGAAACAACATTCCGTTCATTAATTGCCGATTACCCCGATCATCCTGCAGGAAGATTTTTTCTTGCAATGATTGATTGGTGGAAAATTCTTTTGGATCCCGATAATGAAAGTTACGATGACATATTTTTTCAGAAGCTTGAAGATGTAATTTATCAATGCGATAAATTTCTGAAAAAAGATCCGGATAACATTGATGCACTGTTTTTCAAAGGTGGAGCAATTGGTTTTAGAGGTAGATTAAGAGCATTTAGAGAAAGCTGGTTAAAGGCTGCAGACGACGGTAGGGAAGCGCTTCCGATTGTAGAAAAAGCCGCTTCACTCGATCCGAAGAATGTTGATGTACAACTCGGTTTCGGTATTTATGATTATTATGCTGCAGTTATACCGGAACAGAATCCTTTGTTAAAACCTATAATGATTTTTTTCCCCTCCGGTGACAAGGAAAGAGGAATTAAGGAATTAAAGAATACCGCTGAAAACGGAAAATATACAAAATACGAAGCCCAATATTTTTTAATGACCCTTTATTATAATTATGAAAATAACCCTTATGCTGCAGATGAATATGCAAAAGAATTAACAAAAGACTTCCCCGACAACCCAACCTTTGAAAGATGGGAAGGCAGAATCTCCGTAAAAAAAGGAGATTTAACAACAGCTTTCAACATCTTTCAAGATATCCTAAAAAAAGGTAAAATGAATTATACCGGGTATAATACTTTAAGCGCAAAAAGGGAAGCAGCATATTATATCGGGCTTCAATACAAAAGGTTAAAACAGTTAGATTCTGCCGAATATTATTTTAATGAATGTGCGGAGCTTTCAAAGCAAATTGAAAAAGGGAAAGAGGAATCCGGTTTTCTTATAAACTCTTATCTTTATCTCGGGATGATAAATGATCTTGAGGGAAATAGGGACAAAGCAATTAAATATTATAAAGCTTTACTTGATATGAGAGAATACGGAAAGTCTCATTCTCTAGCTAAGAATTATATTGATAATCCTTATAAAGAATAACTATTTAAAAGGTCTAATATTAATCATATTGTTCCCCAATTGATTATAAATGGATGGAAATTAATTCTATCAGATAAATTTGCAGTTCGAAATTCGAAATTCGAAATTCAAAATAGAATAATTGTTTCGAACTAAGATTAAGAAATTTTCAATACCTATAAGCTAGTTGAGATTGAAACTCTATGCAATCCGCCTACTAATCCCATAGATGAGAATCCATAATCAAAAACATACTTTGATATAACCAGGCCAACACCAATATTTAATCCTGCAACACCGGAAGTAGTACCAATTTTTAAATCTTTTCTCTTTTCATTATCGTAACCAAGACGGAGTCTTAAGGCTTTACTTAGTGTAAATTCTGCCCCGACAGTGAATGCTCTAAACTTCGAACCAAAATCGTCCCTTTTCTCATTAAGTTTGTGAAAATCTAAAGATAAACGCA
The DNA here is from genome assembly GCA_964448105.1 of uncultured Ignavibacteriaceae bacterium. Lineage (GTDB taxonomy): Bacteria > Bacteroidota > Ignavibacteria > Ignavibacteriales > Ignavibacteriaceae > CAVQBP01. The sequence continues at coordinate 6,825 of CAYUVK010000140.1, read as the reverse complement.
AAGGAAGATGTGCAAGTCTTTTCGAAGCTCCTATCACAATATCCAAAGGTAAAGATTCTTTTGTACTTCCATATTCCGAAAGCTGTGAACCTGCATTTAAAATAGCAAAACCAACATCAAATTCATCATCGGGGATAGTATAATGCAAACCCAAATCTGCTGCAATTCCTGTTGACGAATATCCTGCAATACTGGAATAAATAACTTTTCCATTTATACCGTAATAAAAGTTTTCATCGAGAGTATTTGCATAACCCAGAACAAATGCAACTTCTCCAGCACTAAAATTTCCCGTTTTTTCACCGTCATCATTTGCTTCTACAAAATCACCATAATTAATATATTTTATTGCTGCACCAATTCTTCCGATGCCTTGTATTTCCGTTGAGTATGCAAGACTAGTAAGATTAATGTCTAACAGGTGTTTTAAATATGAAAATGAAATAGGGCTTTCTGTTAATAAGCCTATGCCTGCAGGGTTGTAGAAGATCACATTCGGATCATCATTATTTGATACAAAGCTTCCTGCCAGTGCGCCCGCTCTTGCACTGTTATCCAACTCTAAAAATTCATAAATATTTTGACTGAAAGAAGTTTGAATTAAAAATAAAGGTAGAAGTAAAAACAATAATCTATTTTTCATTAAAAAACCTGTGATTTTGCTTACGTTATTTAAATATATTATAAAATAAAGGCAAGGGGAAAAGATTGTTTGTTAAGTCTTTGTAATTTAAGCAATTGTGATTTTAAGATTTTATTATAATCTTTAATTAAAGTAATTTTCGAACGTAAACTTTAGAATATTTGCAAATTTATTAAGGAGTTAAAATGAATTTTATAAAATATGTTATGCTCCTATCTATTTTATTATTGCCAGCGTGTTCAACTTTAATTTTACAGCCTGCTGATTTTGCCTGGCCAATTGAGTCCGTTCTTAAAGTTGGTAAAAACGGACTTGTCCAGGAACAAAGATTTTCAATTTCATTTAATGCTAAAAATCTTTTCTTCCAGGAAACCGGCGATTCTCTCGGATATCAAAATAAAGAATTGCATTTAATTAGAAGCACTAAAGGTTATTATTTCATTACGGCAAATAATTTCAAAAATGTTTATGTTTTTAATGCTGATGATGGTACCTTAAAATTAAATAATAAAATTGAAATTTCTGATTCAACCGGTATTGAAAATCCGGCATTCAATCAAAGGTCCCCGTACATAGAACTTTCCTACAATAATAAAAAAATCAATTTGACAAACGAAGGAATTAAAGAGGGAGATGAAAAATGAAAATGAATATCTTTTTTACAAGTATAATTTTAATAACATTTTTAATTAGCCAGTCATTTGCACAGCAGGATTACCAGATCGTTCAAAACTTTAAAGACAAACAGCAGCAAATTGAAAATTCTATTAGAGATGCAGATTCCCTGGCTCAGCTTGATCAGGTTGCTTCCGACATAGAAAAACTGAAAGATGATTATACACAATACAAAAATCTTTTAGATAAAAGTCTTTATCCTGATGACTTTAATAGTTCAATTGATAAGTTGAGCAACCAATTGTCCTTGAGAAAGGGGGACTTCACTCAAATTAATGTTCTCCAGACTCAAGTAGTAGAGTTAAAGGATCAGTTTGATCAATTAAATCAAAGAAACAACGAACTGCTAAATCAAGTAGCGCAGTTGGAAGAACAGAGTAAAAAGGATAAGCAAAAAATTGCCCAGTTGGAAAGAAGCATTGCTGAATTGCAGACATCAATTAAAAAAAGAGATAAACTTGTGATGACAATAATTGATAGTTTAATCCCTGCTTCTTCAAGGTTTGAAAACCTATCGCCCGAACAAAAACAAAAAGTATTATCCGAAGCAAAAAAAGTAAATTTAATATCAAACATTCTTAAATCTATCCAGGATAATATTAAGTTTATTGAAATTACTAAATTGAATCCTAATGATATTGACCAGATGAAAAAGCAGGAGGAAGATTTTGCAAAAATGTGGAGGAATGCAGGTCCAAAGATTATCGATATATATTCTGAAAAGGGTGAAAATGTAAACCACTTAAAAGAAATTGATTCTGCATTTACTGAGTGGCATAATGCTATTAACGATGAACCATGGAATACTATTAGGGAAGATTATTCAAAGTATAATATAAATCTCCCAGAATTTAAAAGCGGGACACAATTTATGCAAACAATGGATTCTTATATAGATGATCAAATTAAAAATATTCCAATAAAAGGAAATGAAGAAGCGGAACAGGAATACAAATATTTTGTTGATACTGTTTGGTTCCCGCAGGTTAAATCTACTTGGATTCCATATTTGGTTGATAATAAAATGTTTAAGGAAGATCAAAAAGATTCTATCGAAAATAAAATTACAAAATGGAATGATGAAATACATCCAAGTAAATTTAATTGGCTTTATATAATAATCGGGTTACTGGTAATTGTTGTTGCTTTTTTGTTGTTAAGAAAAAGAAGCCCAAAAGAAGAAAGCAGCGTATAAGCTATTAAAATTTTGAACTTCATTTAATCATCATAATTATGTTTTACCTTGTTAAGATTATATTCCGCATATAATTTTAACAAGGAATTTTTTTGGAGAAAAATAAAAATGAATACGTTAAAAACAGTCTTTTTAATGACTGTAATGATGATCTTGTTTTTACTTATTGGTTATCTAATTGGCGGATCAACAGGTATGACAATTGCTTTTATTTTTTCACTGTTAATGAATTTTGGCTCTTACTGGTTTTCAGATAAAGTAGTACTTTCTATGTATAGGGCAAAGCAAGTAACCAGAGAAACAGCACCAAAGCTTTATACGTTAGTTGAAGAGCTAACCCACGAGGCTAATTTACCGATGCCAAAAGTATATATAATTGAAGATACAACCCCAAATGCATTTGCGACAGGAAGAAATCCTGAAAATGCAGCAATTGCTGCAACAACAGGAATATTAAGAATATTAGATACTAACGAACTTCGAGGTGTTCTTTCTCATGAACTTTCACATGTTAAGCATCGGGATATTTTAATCGGAACTATTGCAGCAACATTAGTTGGTACAATTACTTATGTTGCACAAATGGCTGGCTGGGCTTTAATGTTTGGCGGAAGAAGAGGCGGCAGAGATAATGATAGCGGAATTTCTTCTTTATTCCTGATTATTCTTGCACCTGTTATTGCAGTTCTTCTTCAATTAGCAGTATCAAGATCGCGGGAATATATGGCTGATGAAAGCGGTGCCGATATATCAAAACAACCTTTGTCTTTAGCATCCGCATTGCAGAAATTATCGAAAGCAAATGAAATGAAAGCTGTTAACAATGCTACTCCTGCAACTGCACATATGTTTATTGTAAATCCTTTAACCAGGAGCGGATTAATGAAACTATTTTCCACTCATCCGCCAATTGAAGAAAGAATAAAAAGATTACAGGAAATGTCTGCAGGAAGAAGATAATTTTTGTTTTGATTTTTACTGTGATTAATCTTTTTTCATTAAATTCAAAAAAATTACCGGCGAGAATAAAAATTTATTAAGTTTACTGGGTAAAAATTCCCAATCTGTCAAAAACAGTTTTGGATTATTATAAATTATCAAAAATAATTTGAGAAAAATAAAGTAAGGAAACTATTCATGTCATCTTTAATATATAAAGAACCAGCCCCTATAAGAGATAAAGAAAATCCTTTTGAATCAATGATGCAGCGTTTTGATCATGCAGCTTCAGTTCTTGGGTTAGACGAAGGAATATATAATTATTTAAAAGTTCCCGTTAAACAAATAATTACTTCTATTCCTATAATAATGGATAACAGTAAAATAGAAGTTTTCGAAGGTTATAGGATTATTCACAATGATATTTTAGGACCTTCAAAAGGAGGAATTAGATATGCCCCGGATGTCAATCTTGATGAAATGAAAGCACTCGCTGCATGGATGACATGGAAATGTGCCATAGTTAATATTCCCTTTGGCGGTGCAAAGGGCGGGATTAAATGTGATCCGTCATTATTAAGTCAAAGTGAACTTGAAAGATTAACAAGAAGATTTACATCTAATTTGTTAGATGTTTTCGGACCGGATAAAGATATTCCTGCACCGGATATGAATACTAATGAACAAACTATGGCCTGGATTATGGATACATATAGTATGCATCTGAAAAAAACCGAAAATGGTGTTGTTACGGGTAAACCCAGTATTTTGGGAGGTTCATTGGGAAGGAGAGAAGCTACAGGCAGAGGTGTAATGATTGTTTCTCTGGGTGCATTACAAAAATTAGGATTAAAACCTGCAAACTCCACGGCAGTTGTTCAAGGGTTTGGTAATGTTGGTTCTGTCGCCGCTTCATTAATGTTTGAAAGAGGTATAAAGATAGTTGGTTTAAGTGATATCAATGGCGCAATTTATAATTCAAATGGATTTGTAATCCCCGAGGTAATTGATTACGTAGAAAAAAATAAATCCCTTATTAATTATCCTAACTCTGAAGCTATAACCAATGAAGAATTATTGGAATTGGAATGTGATGTATTAGTTCCGGCTGCAAAAGAAGATCAAATAACAAAAAATAATGCTCCTAAACTCAAATGTAAAATTATTGCAGAAGGTGCAAATGGTCCGACAACTGCTAAAGCTGATCCTATATTACAAGATAATGGCATTCTAGTTATTCCGGATATACTTGCTAATGCTGGCGGTGTAACAGTTTCATATTTTGAATGGGTTCAGGATAGAATGGGATATTTTTGGACATTAGATAGGGTAAACAGAAGATTGGGAAGAATGATGCATACAGCTTTTGTAAATGTATATAAGGCTGCTGCTCAATATAATGTTTCATTAAGAATAGGAGCATATATTCTCGCAATTGATAAGGTTGCAAAAACTCTTAAGATACGCGGGATCTATGCTTAAGAAATTTATTATTTTGAAAAAATTAATTTCGATAAATTTTTTTATAATTTCTTTTTTTGTAAGTGTTCCAATTTTTTGCCAGGTTCATGATAATCTTGAAATATTTTATTCTCTTATTGATTCTTCAGCAGTAAATATTATTAAGAATCTTCCTTCCTCAAGCAAGAATTTAAGTCTAAACTTAAATTTAGGCGAAGCATATTCGTTATTTCAGAATTATTTGGAATCAATTTTTTATAAATATGGTTATAATGTAGATTCTAAAAATTCAATTCATAATGAAATTACAATCGATTATGTATTGGATAAAGCAGAAGTAAATTACGGAGATATATTTAGAGATGGTTTGTTCGGCAGCTACTTGCTGCCAAGAAAAATAGAAATTTCCGGCAACTATTCTATCAAAAATAATTCTTTTATATATAAAGAATTTCATTACAATTATTTAGACACGGTAAAAGTAGATAATGTTAAAACACTCGAAAATAATTCCTATCCTTTCACACAAGGGAATGTCCCCGCAGAACCATTTTTCTCTAGTTTGTTTGAACCTTTAGTTGCAATCGGCACTGCAGCAATTGCAGTATTTTTATTTTTTACTATAAGGAGTAAGTAGAAAAAAAATATTATAATTTTGATAAACTGAATTTGACATTGTTAGTAAGATTGAAGTATATTAGAAGGCTAAATTTGAAATCGTTCTTCATTTATTTTTTGTAAAAAAGAAAAATAAGAGGGTAAATCATTTTTAAGTCTCTTGACATTATATAAAAGAGAAAGTAAATTTGAAGCCCTTAATTAATGAGGGATAAAAAGTTTTTTGTTCTTTGAAAGAGTGAGTGCATTTAACCAGTCAGTTAAATGGTTTCAATCAAGCGTCTAAACGCCAAGATTACACAAATTTAAACTTTCTACTACGGAGAGTTTGATCCTGGCTCAGGACGAACGCTGGCGGCGTGCTTAACACATGCAAGTCTACGAGAATAAGGTAGCAATATCTTTAGTAAAGTGGCGCACGGGTGAGTAACACGTAAGTAATCTACCTTTAGGTCTGGAATAATCCCGCGAAAGCGGGACTAATACCGGATGATGCAGCGGCACCGCATGGTGATGTTGTTAAAGTTCTTGAAATGCCTGAAGATGAACTTGCGTCTGATTAGCTAGTTGGTAGGGTAACTGCCTACCAAGGCAACGATCAGTAGCTGGTCTGAGAGGATGATCAGCCACACTGGAACTGAGACACGGTCCAGACTCCTACGGGAGGCAGCAGTGAGGAATATTGGGCAATGCCCGAAAGGGTGACCCAGCAACGCCGCGTGGAGGATGAATGCCGTAAGGTTGTAAACTCCTGTTAGGGGGGAAGAATAGTTTCGGTAACACCGAAATTTGACTGTACCCCCAGAGGAAGCCCCGGCTAACTACGTGCCAGCAGCCGCGGTAATACGTAGGGGGCAAGCGTTGTCCGGATTTACTGGGTGTAAAGGGCGCGCAGGCGGGTTGGCAAGTCAGAGGTGAAATCTCCCGGCTTAACTGGGAAACTGCCTTTGATACTGCTGATCTTGAGTACGGAAGAGAGAGACGGAATTCCAGGTGTAGTGGTGAAATACGTAGATATCTGGAAGAACACCAGTTGCGTAGGCGGTCTCTTGGTCCGTTACTGACGCTCAGGCGCGAAAGCGTGGGGAGCAAACAGGATTAGATACCCTGGTAGTCCACGCTGTAAACGATGAATACTAGGTGTTGGGTCGAAAGATTCAGTGCCGCAGCAAACGCATTAAGTATTCCACCTGGGGAGTACGATCGCAAGGTTGAAACTCAAAGGAATTGACGGGGGCCCGCACAAGCAGTGGAGCATGTGGTTTAATTCGATGCAACGCGAAGAACCTTACCT
>CAYUVK010000139.1:0-10908 GCA_964448105.1 uncultured Ignavibacteriaceae bacterium | reverse complement strand
ATCTTCACGTTTCGCTTTCTCAAATGCTTCCTCACCCCAGGGATACCAATCCACCGGATTGTAGGCATGCTGAAGTAAATAAGGGCTTTTTTCGTTTATTAATCTATTTGCTTTTTTCATAATAATATTTTCGCTAACATTTTTATTCTTCAATTGAGAAATTGTTTTATTGTTTAACATTCAAATAAGAATAACAATTTAGCAATTAAACAGTTAAACAATATAAAATTATTTGTTTGGTGTTTTTTTAATAAAAAATCTATAGTTACAAAAAGCCTTGGTACCGATTTAATAATATCGATGTAATTCCTTATTTTTGAAGCACAATTTATAAAAGAGTATTGAAGAATTAAAAAACCTGGATAACAATGACAAAACCTCAAATATGGGTAGCTGCCTTTTTAGCATTATTTGTTCTTCTTTTTTTATTAGAACGGGCAACCAATAAGAATAACAATGAAAACAAAACAGCCGTTAATAATCCTGTACCTCAAACAGGCATGGCATCTGCAAATGCAACCGCAGATGAATTAATTAATAAATTAGGCTGTGTAAATTGTCATGGTTCCAATCTTACGGGGACACAAATGGGACCAAATTTAAGAAACATTTCGCAATATTGGAGCAGAGATAAATTAATAAATTACCTGAGAAATCCATCTTCCTTTATGTCTTCGGCGCGTTTTAGAGAATACCAGGAACAATTTCCAAATACTTTGATGCCTTCATTTGGAAATATCGATGTAAAAGAATTGGGAAAGATTGCAGACTATTTGCTGAAAAAATAATATTTTATTTAATTGTAGGGATGTACTGCAATACATCCCTACCAAAATCATATGTAGAGACATTTGGCAAAACGTCTCTACAAAAAATAATTTTTAAGCTATTGTAATTTCCTTATCAAGATAAACATCCTGAATAGTATTAAGAAGCTTAACACCTTCTTCCATTGGTCTCTGGAAAGCTTTTCTTCCTGAAATTAGTCCCATACCGCCGGCACGTTTATTTATTACGGCAGTTTTAGCTGCTTCTGCAAAGTCGTTTTCACCGGAAGCACCGCCGCTATTAATCAATCCTGCTCTACCCATGTAATTATTAATTACCTGGTAACGGCAAAGATCAATCGGATGATCTGTTGTTAAATCGGAATAGACTTTTTTGTGTGTCTTTCCGAATTTTATTGCATTAAACCCGCCGTTATTTTCCGGCAGTTTTTGTTTAATAATATCTGCTTCTATTGTAACACCAAGATGATTTGCCTGCCCTGTAAGATCAGCAGCCACATGATAATCTTTATCTTTTTTGAACTCAGAGTTTCTCAAATAGCACCATAAGATGGTAGCAAGACCCAGTTCGTGGGCATATTGAAAAGCCTGGCTGACTTCAACTATTTGTCTAGCACTTTCTTCCGAACCGAAATAAATTGTTGCTCCAACAGCAGCCGCACCCATATCGTAAGCCTGCTCTACACCGGCAAACATTATTTGATCAAATTTATTAGGATAAGTTAAAAGTTCATTATGATTAAATTTCATAATAAAAGGAATTTTATGTGCATATTTTCTTGAGCACATCCCTAGAACGCCAAGTGTCGATGCAACAGCATTGCAGCCTCCTTCAATTGCCAATTTAACAATATTTTCGGGATCAAAATATTGAGGGTTGGGAGCAAAAGAAGCACCGGCACTATGTTCAATCCCCTGATCAACAGGAAGAATTGACAAATAACCGGTTCCTGCTAATCTGCCGGAAGAGATTATCCACTGCAAATTTTTTATTACATTAATATTCCTGTCACTTTGGGCAAAGATTCTATCAATAAAATCAGGCCCCGGGAGGTGCAATTGTTCTTTAGGAAATTTAGCTTTATACGTTAAAAGCGAGTCAGCATCCTTTCCAAGTAATTCTTGAATTTTTTTAGACATGTCTACTCCATTTCAGTTTTATTAAGGATTCATTTTTAATTTAGTTGAAAAAATTTTTTATTCAAGATATTTAAAATAATGGTTAATCACCTGTTATTCAATTTAAAAACACTAATAATTTTAAAAAATATTAACTTCCCTTTTATAGAATTGCGATAATTCTGAAAGTATGAATAAATGGATTCTTTTAGTGAATAATTATTAGGAGACTACTTTAAACGATTGAAAATATTTACAGCATGATACCGCGAATTCTCAATAAACAATTTTCCTGTATCCATTCCACCGCAGACAACCCCTGCTAAAAAGAGCCCTTCTTTATTTGTTTCAAATGTATCAGGATTAAAGCAAGGCAATTTTTCATTTGAGGAAATTTCAACGCCTATTTTTTCAAGAAATTCAAAATCGGAATGATAACCTGTCATCGCGAAGACAAAATCATTTGGTATTGTAATTAATCCTTCTGGTGTTTGAACATCCACTGCATTTTCTCTAATATCAACCAGGTTAGAATTAAAGTATGCCTTGATTGAACCTTCTTTAATACGGTTTATAATGTCAGGTCTAACCCAGTATTTAACACTTTCTTTTATTCCATTTTCTCTTACAACCATGGTTACTTCCGAACCCCTTCTGTAAGTCTCGAGAGCAACATCAACTGCAGAATTTGCCGCACCAATCACAATAATTTTTAAATAAGCATAAGGATGAGCTTCATTAAAATAATGTTTTACCTTTAGAAGATTTTCTCCGGGAATATTAAGAAGATTAGGAAAATCATAAAAGCCTGTTGCAAGTATAACATATCTGCATTGATACGCTCCTTTATTTGTAACAACCAAGTAATTTTCTTTTTCTCCTTTAATTTCCGAAACTTTTTCATAAGTATTAACATTAAGATTCCATGAACCTTTAACCCTTCTGTAATATTCAAGAGCTTCTCGCCTGGTTGGTTTATCACCATGAGAAACGAACGGAACATCACCTATTTCAAGTCTTTCAGAAGTTGAAAAAAAAGTCATATTTGTAGGGTAATGAAAAATAGAATTTACCAGGCATCCTTTTTCAATAATCAAATGAGAAAAATTCCTTTTAACAGCTTCAATGCCGCAGGCTAACCCGATTGGCCCTGCTCCGATTATAATAACATCATATTTATTATTCATAATTAATCTGTAATATTTAATTCTAGTTAATAAATGTGCCAGTCACTTCATAGGTGACTGGCACATACAATAAACCTATCTACCTTTAATATTACAAATTTAATTATTTGTAGGATAAAAAGAGATTTTAATACGCACCCCGGAACGGCAAGTGTGAGAAATCAAAGTAATATTTTACGACCTTAAAATGGAAAAAGACCTCTATTAGACATTTATTCTACAATTTGAACTATGGCAGAAGCAACTGTGTCTTCGACTTCATTTAAAAGGTAGACTCTGTAGAAACCAGGTTCATCAAAGCTCAAATCACTTTCATCATTTTTTGAGAAGTAAATATATTTCATACCTGGATTTACAGTAAAATTAAATTTTTTATATAATTTGAAAACATGATCGATTGAATCCCATTTATCTAATTGTATATGAACATTTTTTAATCCTATTTCGTTATCACATTTAACCATTACCGTAATGCTACCTTTGGAAAATCTGTCGTTTATATTTATTTCGCCCTTGGCAGTATCATACCTTTCACAAAAATACATTACAGGACTATTTTGAGCTTTAGAAATTGAAGTACCGGAAACAAATAAAAATAGAAATATAAAAAACAGGCTTTTATTCATTCAATAACTCCTTTTTTGTGGGTTTTAAATATAATTCCTACTTTTCAAATAGAAAAAAGAATTTTTATTGATTTATTAAATCCTTCCAATTTATTTAAACAAATAGATTCGAACGGAAAATTCAAAGCAACTAAATTTCAGAATTATGGAGAAAAATAAAATTAAACACATTTGTTTTGACCTTGATGGAACACTTGTCGATTCCAGCAGAACTATTTATAAAGCAACAATAAAAGCTCTAAAGGTATTAAACATAAATGCCGTTATAAAAGAAAAAGAATTCAACCGGATGATTGGGGCTCACTTTATAAACATTTTTAATGATCTTAAGATCGTAGTTAAGGATGTAAATCAATTTATTGAAATATACAAAGGATTCTATTTTGACTTTATTGATGAATCAGAATTCTATCCGGGTGTAGTAGATATTCTGCAATATTTAAAAGAAAATAATTTTTACATTTCCCTGTTGACTACAAAAAATCAAGACCAGACCGAAAAAATTATTAAGCATTTCAATTTAGAGAGTTATTTTTCTTTTATAATGGGCCGGAGAAATGGAATCGGATATAAACCTTCAGCAGAACCATTATTGTTTATATGTAAAGAAATAAATGTGAGACATGAAGAAACAATTATAGTTGGTGATACGGAGCTCGATATTATTTGCGGGAAAAATGCAAAAGCATTAACTTGCGCCGCAACATATGGTTATAGAACAAAAGATATTTTGGAACAACAGAATCCGGACTATATTATTTCTGATTTGTCAGAATTAAAACAGGTAGTTTAGGATTTAATTTTTAGCATGGATTGATTCAAAACAATTGGCGGGCGAACTGTAATTCGCTCACCTAAATATATTTAATTTAATAAACAACCAGGTATTTTAACACTATTGACATCCAAATACTCCGCGGATTACCATTAATTTTTGCCGGAATAAATTTAAGCTTATTTATATAATTTAGTGCTGCCGAATCAAGTATCTCGGAACCGGATGATTGTTGAATTAAAATTTTGTATACTCCCCCTTCCTTGTCGACTAAAAATCTTACCTTTACTTTCCCTTCAATATTATTTTTTGCTGCTTCCTCAGGGTAAATAGGGGAAATTTTGGAAATCATTTGAGGTTTTACAAAAGAGACAGTATCTATATTTGAAGAGTTTTCATTTACAATTATTGCCTTATAACTTGTTTTTTTTATGATTTTCTTTTCTTTAAAAAGTACAAACGATTTCTCTCCGAATTCCTTAAAAGAAATGTCTGACCCTGCTAATATTTTCTTAACTGCATCTTTTACCTGACTGTTTTCAATTTGACATGAAACTATAACATTATCAATTAAATTATCCTGAAATATAAAATTCACACCAGTTTTAATTCTAATATCTTCAAGGACAGAGCGCAATGGCAGCTCCTGGCAATTTAAAGAAATTTTTTTATTTTCATCAATATTCCGGTTTCGACAATTGCCGGGTTGAGCTAAAAAAAATACTATACTTAAAAAAAGACAAATAAAGTTATTCATTGCCGATATTATTTCTTTTTAAAAAACCGATATAGTATCAATTTTTGTATCGAAACCAATTTCATTAATCATATCAGGATACTCGCTTTTAACTAACTTTCTAATTTTGGATAACAAAATATTCTTTTCCATTTTCGATACTCTGTCATTAACCTGTGTACTTTTTATATACTGAACATCATATTTCAAAGCATTCTGTAATTTCTTCTTTACATCATCTAACTTTTTATAATCCGGGAAACGTTGGATAAAGTCATGATACAGAAGAAATGATAAAGGATATGAATCCCAATCATTTTTCCATTCCGAATTTAAATTTTGTGAAATTACCATCCCGACAAATTGATTAAAAGTTGTTATGTCCTTCATTTTTTTATTGAATTCATTATGCTTCTCAAAGATTTCTGTTTCTATATCATTTCTATCTTCAGGAACTGCTGTTGCAAGCTCGTCATATAAATCTTTTACATCGCTGACATATTGATAAGCGTTCCACTTTTGATTTGAAAATTCAAATTTTATATCCATTGCCATTCTTGAATTAACAGGTTCTCCATTTCTTTCAGCTGGATTAAATATGAAATTTTTACTATAATCAACTGCAGCACTATCTAAAACACCAATACCTGAAGATTTAAGGAGTTCAACTTTATCAACTTTGCCGGTCTTTGAAATATAGAGGACAACTCTTGGTGTCCCGGAATAGGAATTTTCCAGGGCATCCATAGGATAAAATAATCTTGGTTCTTCTTTCAATGAAGGCAAGGTATAGTTTTCATCATTTTGAAAGTAAGGAGCACAGCCGATACTGAAAAGAAGCAAGATCAAAAAGACTAAATTTATATTTTTTTTCATGGCTTAACCTCCCCGGTTATATTTATTCTTTAAATAGATCATTTACCAATCAATAAAAGTATTAACGAACAAAATCTTTCTCTTTAATAATGTATCTATTATTTTGTTTTTCAAAATCAAGCCCTAAAGCAAGACAGATTATAGATAATGTACTATCTGCATTGTTATTTTTAAATGAACCGGTCAAGGTATAATCCTTTAAGCTGTCATCTCCAAGAGATATATTTATATTATATCGTCTTTCCAGATCAGCGGTAATTTCATTAAGAGGAGTTCTATAAAATACCAAGTTCCCATGCATCCAGCCGAGGAAATAACCTGAATCAACTTCTTTAGGTTTGCTTGGTTCAGAATCCTTATTAATGATGCTCAGCTGATCTTTTGAAAGGTTTATACCTTTAGAATTAGTTTTTTGAGAAAAGTTAACACGACCTTCTTTAACGACAACTCTTGTATTTTCATCCCGTGATAGGACATCGAACTTAGTCCCTAAAACAGTAATCTTTGCATTTCCAGTTGTAATTATAAAAGGATTATTATTTTTAGTTACTGAAAAAAAAGCTTCTCCTTTCAGTGATACATTACGTTTTCCTTTATCAAATATTTTTTGAGAACCTTCTGACTGCGAGAGAAATTCAATGCTACTTCCGCTGTTTAAGTAAACAGTTGAACCATCCGGTAATTCTATATTTTTATACTCATTATTTGAAGTAGTAATAATATTTAATTGCGGTTCCGGAAAATTTCTGTTAAAAAAATAAATTCCGATTGCAACTATGAACAAAGCAAAAGCGGTTACTAATATTGGCTTCAATTTAGGAATAAAGAAATCTTGTATTGGTGATAATCTCTTAAAGTATGAGCTTTTAACAGCATTATTACTATCTATCATTTTTAGTTTCTCATTTATTTTTGCCCATTCCATATTCACATCAATTGTATCCGGTAATTCTACGTGACCTGAAGCAGACCATGTTTCTTTAAGTTTTTCAAATTCTCTTCTATTCTTATCAGAATCAGCCAACCAGACTTCCAGCAGTCGTTTTTCATTTTCCTTAATGTTGCCTGTAATTTCTTTTACGCAAAGTCTTTGATATTTCTCACTAATCATAATTTTTCCTTCTAAATGATAATACAGTTAAATAAAAAAAAACCCTACCTCCAAACATGTAAAATGGAAGATGGAAAATAGATAAGTTGTCAGGCGTAGCTTTTTGCGAAGCCGGATAGGAAATGTAATTTTGGAGTTAGTTGAATCTTTTACCATTAATCTTCTTTCCTCCTTCCATACTATATTTTCCGTTTTCCACTTCACATATTACACTATTCATTAAAAATTTTTCTTAAGATATTGAATGTTTTCGACATACGTTTTTCCACAGCTTTTATTGATATGCCACATATTTCAGCTATTTCGGTATATTTATAACCTTCTATTCTACTTAAAATAAAAACCGTTTTAAGTTTTTCCGGTAATTTTTGCATTGATGTTTGTATATCTATGTTGAAATCCTGAAAATTTTTATTGCTCAAACTCTTTTCATTTTTTAGATCTTCAATTGAAGAAGTTTTAGAAGAGCTTAATTTGGAATGGTTAATAATCAAGTTATTGAGAGATTTATACAGGTATGCCTTTATCGATTTATCGGGATCTAAATTTTGCCTTTTTATCCACACCCGGTAAAAGACTTCCTGAACAAGATCCCTGGCTGTTTCCATAGAATGGAGACGATACCAGGCAAACCTAATAAGCATTTGAAAATATTTGTAATATAAATTTTTAAAAGCAGTATGATCATTGTTAACAATTGCTTTCACTAATAATTCATCGGACGGATAGTTGTAAACTTTTTGTGTCATTTCCGTTATTAAATGAAATGCTGCTTAATAAATGCCCCGTATTATTTTTTAATACTTTAATTTTAGATTTATTTATTAAACAAATGATCAGCTGCCATTGCCAGCAGCATAAAATCCGTTGCTCCTCCTCCCATTACGTACTCTGTTTGCTGCCAGAAAAAAGGCCATGTTTTTAATTCCGGTAAATCCGGACGAATCAAAGCAGTACCGCTTGACACACCTCCCGGTATATAAGTCCAGTCAGCCCTATTAAAGCCATAAGCTACTATTAAAGAATTAACACCTACTCCAGAAGCAAATGATGCGGTATTATCACCAGGATGGCATCCAAGTATAAAGTTTAAAGCGTTAAATGCATATTTTGCAGGAAATATCTTAGGAAAACCTATATGAAGTAATAACTGAGTTACGCCAAAAGATTGTATCTGCCATCCTGCTCCCCAGATATACGGTCTGTAAGGGACCCCATAGGGGTTTTCTTTTTGAAGCTCAGAAATTTTTTCATAAGCTGCTTTAACTGCATTTTCAATTTTATCCGAAAATTCTTTATTATCAATTTTATTAACAACCCTGCCTATAACTATACCATAAGGTAAGATATTGCTTGCAATCAGGTCTTCATTATCCAGCAAAAATTTTTCATATTTTTTATTTGATGTTGATAAATAGAGTTCTGCTGCAGTATTAATTTTGTCATTTGCATTCGCGGAAGAATTATTCTCATATAATTGTTTTGCTATTTCTAAACACTTTTCGGATAAAGCGGGATTAAATGTTTTCATTATCCTGTAAGCCGCAGCTAAAACCTGTGCTACATAAAGCTCTCTTTTGGGATTAATCTCGGTGAAAACCATTCTATCATCATTCGGCAGCGGTTGGTTTAAGATCGGATCCTTTTCACCTTTTTTATAAATAAAGTTATCAGTTGCATTTGCAGCTTCACCTAAAAGCACATACTGATGAAGTGTTGCATCCTGAATTCCCCGGTATAACCTGCCGAGAGATTCATATCCTCCCACAATAGATAATAAACCATGCTCTATTTGCTGAAGTATATCCGGTTTTCCATCAGGCTGATGAATTTCAACAAACCTGGTTTCCTGGTTAATTGAAGTTTGATCATAATCTTCCTTAAATAATTCATAAGCTAATGAAAGTTTATAAACAGTTCCCGCTTGAGATTCAACTCTCAAATCATAATCACCGGCATCATGCCATCCTCCGATATTCAGCCCGGGAACATGTTCACCAGATTTATATTTTGTAAGTGTGGATGGACCCTGGCTGTAGCCATCAAAATGATCCTGGTTTACAGGAGCCATTGTAGCGTCATCCATATGACATAACCCATGCCATGCTCTATATTTATCCTCAACTCTCATATGGCACATTTGTATAGGCAGAAAATATTCCAGGGTTGGCTGCCAAACGTGTCTTGAGTAAATATTTTTTTTTATTTCAAATTCATGTGACTCTACATTTCCATATTTAATTTTGTATAAACCTTCTTGAGTAATATCGCTAAAATCAATGCGTAAATATTTATAGCGCAGAAAATTCCCCCAAATGTTAAGATTAATATCTTCTTTAACTATCTTGCTTGAATCTTCATCAATCTTTATCAATTCAATAGTATCATATTTCCCTGTTAATTTATCTAGTTCGATAACAGCAAACTTTGACTGTTTAGGATGATAGCCCACTTGTGATATTTGAATAACCGGTTTGTATCGCCAATTTGTATCTATTGCCGGACTTATGATCCATTCAACGACATCTTTAGTTACACCTGCCGGAATAGTTGAGCGCAAGACAAACCAGCCATTATTATATAATCCTCTGCCATCAATTAGCTGAAGATTACTTTTGCCGCTTTCGAATTTTATTTCTTTCCTATTATTTCCAGGAGCTACTATTAATTTTTTTCCAATTGCCAAAGGTGTAGTTTGAAGATTCCCATCCTTATCTACTTCCATTGGACCATTTGCCTGTTGTGGAAACATCCCGGATTTATCATCCATTAAGAAATGTTCTCCAAAATACTGTGCCGGAAATAATTCAAGATTAAAGCCGACTTTATTATTCCAATTATCAGGTAAAGGTTTATCTAAATCTACAATTACTTTAATGCTTTGACCCTCAGCTTCGGTTCTTATTGTATATCCAAAATTTAAATCGGGATAATCAATAGGATTAAAACCTTTTTCTTCTTTGCTAGAATCGGGATATGATAATTTAACAGAAATTATTCCATTTTCTTTATCAACTTTTCTCTCTACAATTTTAGGTGTAGAAGACCATTGTCCCGGTGTAGGTTCAAGTCTAACATCTCCATTAGCTGCAACTCTGTTTCCAAATTGTACAATGGTTAAACCCCCTTGATGGCCTTCCGGATAAAAATCATTAAAAATTATAATATTAAGTCCGGGAATTTCATAATATCCTTCATCATTTATTGTCAAATTTTCTCCCAGCTGTTTTGGTTGACTAAAAATATAGATGCCACTAAAAACTATTATTAGAAAAGTAAATAATTGCCTGAATTGATAACTCATTTAATAACCTTCTTAAATGAATTTAAATAGACACAGTATTATAAATAAATATTTATTAACAAATATAATTTAATGAAATTTCAGTTATAAGATTTACACGTATTATTGTAATATCTCAATTAATCTGTTCTTCTTACCCTTTAAAAATAGATTGTAACTCCCAGTTTTTTCTAAAGCAGTCTATTTCAAATTTTTTGGATTGAAAATTTTATTAGATCATTTTTTAAGCTAGGCTCTTTTGTATTTTCTTTAATAACTACCAAAGATTCACTATTTTTAAAATAGATTATAAAATTTACAACATTGTTATTGAATAATTAAGCGGAAAAATAATGGAAACAAAAATCACATGGACCAAAATTGATGAGGCCCCGGCTTTAGCATCT
>CAYUVK010000138.1:7250-11285 GCA_964448105.1 uncultured Ignavibacteriaceae bacterium | reverse complement strand
TCATCTTCATAAAGTGTAAAACCTCCGTCTTCACCTGGATAAATACGAAGTTCAACAGGATCAGCAGGCTTTTCCGTGGAATATTGCATAAAAAGTCCCATAGGAATAATTGAACCTGCTTTTACGAACAATGGGATTTTATCAATTGGTGCATCAGTTATAATTTTTTTACCTGGTTCTACATTATCCCCTTTCCAGAAATCAATCCATTTATGACCGGCGGGTATATAAACTTCAATATTTTTATCCCTGTTTTCCATTATTTTTTCTTTTGCAAATATTGAAGGAGTTTTCCAGTACAGCTGCATTTTAGCTGCCCCGGTTGATCTATTCTCAGTTTCCAAGACGAAGTTATATTCTTTACCGGCAATCAAATTTACAGGTTCGGTATATTGTTCAGTGCTTGTATAAACCGTTTTTAAGGTATCACCGTTTAAAATTATTCGTTTGGGATCATAACTAATTAAATGGAACTGGTGTTTTCCTGTTTCTTTAGGAATCAGCTTACCTTCCCATGTAACGGCATATGTTGAATCTGTAAGATAATCCGGACGCCCCGTATACCAAATAAAATCAATATCAGGATCGACTTCTTCTCTACTTAAATGTTTTCTATCTGCGTCTTTATAATATTTCGCCAATAAACCCGGTTTTCCTTCCGGGGTTTCAAAATATTCAGGTCTAATTAGAATACTATGTTCCGGCGGCCGGTAATACATATATTTTGTTACCGGACAAACCATTATTGCAGGACCAAACATATATTGATTATCAATGGAATAAGTATTTTTATCTGCAGGAAAATCCATTGGCAGTCCGCGCATAATAGTGTAATCACTGTTTGTAACCATCCATGCAAGGGAATAAATATAAGGCATAAGCCTGTATCTTAGGTTGTCAGACTTTAGTATTGGTTTTATAAATTCACCCATTTCCCAAATTTCCCTGGGTGTTTCAGAACCGTGAGAGCGAAAGATGGGACAGAAAGCTCCGAACTGAAACATCCGGGTATACAATTCCTGGTATGAAGGATCTTTCCCTCCATTCATGAATACTCCTTCATAAGCACCGAGTACAAATGCTCCGATGTCGAATGTCCAGTATGGAATTCCAGACATAGAATGATTTATTCCAGCGGGAATCTGCTTTCGGAAGACTTCCCAGCTTGCACCAATATCCCCGGACCATGTGGTTGCCGCATTCCGTTGTTGACCGGCAAATGTTGAGCGGGTTAAAATATATGCTCGGCGGAAAGAAGTTAACTCTCTCCAATTCTTATAAACAGCATCGGTCATTGCTAAGGAGAATGAATTTAAATATCTTGCCCAGGAACCTAGATAATTTCTCCCCATTTTTTTTAATTCATAATATTCGGAGGCTTTTGTCATAGCATTAATTACATCCGGTTCAGGAGAATCTATCCACCAGCCGTCAAGCCCTTTGGAATAAAGCCCCTTATCAAGATAATCACAGTATATTTTATCTGCAGCCGGGTTATATGCATCATAATATTTAAAACCTGCCCATCCAACCGGTTTATATAGGTAACCTCTTTTCAACATATCGGCATAAATTGCAGTGTTTGGTCCCAATGCAGGCCAAATAGAAATGATTATATGAAAATTCATTTTGTGAAGTTCATTACACATTGCTTTGGGATTAGGATATAAAGTTCTATCGAAAAACATTCCGCTCCAGTTCTGTGCTCCATTCCAATAATCCCAATCCTGGATTATATTATCAATCGGCATTTTCAGCTCTCTATATTTCTTTGCAATGCTTAATACCTCCGATTGCGTTTTGTAATGTTCTTTGCTTTGCCAGTAACCATAAGCCCATTTTCCGTACAAAGGAGCTTTGCCGGTTAATTCACGGTACCTGGAAATAACACTATCCATATTTTTACCGGAGATAAAATAATAGTCAATATTGTTTCCGATATCTGACCATAATGAAATTTCACCGGTGCTGTCATTAAAAATTGTTTTGGAATAATTATCCCAAAGAATTCCATAGTTTTGTGTAGATATTAAGAAAGGAGTAACCGCATTAGTATTAGACTGGACTAAAATTTCTTTTTTACCACGATAATTAAAATATCCTTCCTGATTCTGACCAAGCCCGTAAATCCCTTCACCCGGAGTTAATTGAAAATTTTGTTTTATTGAAAATCCGGAATCAGAATCATAAACTACAGGTAAAAATGTTGCTTTTCCTATCTCCTTCAATATTAAATTACCGGTCGAATCTGAATATTCTATACTTCCATCTATCTTGGAAATTTTTAGGTTTAATTTTTTTGATGATAAAAAAATTGAATTATTATCTTGATTTATCTTCACTACAATCATAGGAACAGAATCTTGAATTACAGATAAGCTTAATTTATCAGGTGTTCCGTCTTTACTCCATTTTAGTATGCGGACAATATTGTTGCTAAAAAACTGAACCTTTAGATTTATTTCTGGTGTGTTTAGTTCTACTCCATTTTTTACAGCTTTCACTTGTCCAATTAAAAAAATATTTAGAAAGGTAATACAGAAGATTATAAAATATATAACGATATTATGCTTTTTCATTAGAATAACCCCATTGTCAGCGGCAGTAAAAATATTTTAAAAAATTCTTATTTATAATTTCGGATTAATTGAGTAAAGATTTTTCTACTTCATTTCTTCGGCAAGTTATTTTCAATAGAGTTTCTCTTACAAATTATTTGGGTTTTCTCAATTATTTCCTGGAAAATAAATATGCCTGCAACTGATAATTTTACAAATATTAAAAGCTGCAGGCGCATAATATGTAATCAATTCAATTTTTTAATTCATCAACATCTATCCTAATCATGTATTATTTTTTTAGATTAATCCCTTAGATAGAAAAAATCGGTATTTCGCCCTATATCCTCTATGCGTGTCTTGATTCCACTATAATCTTAAAAATGTATTTAGTACACAATTGTGATGTTAAAATTCCTAAATAAAAATATAAAAATCAAGATGTTTTAAAAAGAATCTTTATTTTAAAAATCCCCGGTTTAGCAATACGATAACAGGAATAAATAAAATTTGTAATTATTGTTATATAATACTTTGAGAAAAGTTCTTTTTCTCAAATATTGAAGCAAGAAAATTAGTGAGATTTTCTCCTGATTTTTATTTTTATTGAACCCGGAATTTCCTTATCAGCGACAAAAATAATATAGCCGCCTCCACCAGCACCGGATAATTTCCAGCCATGAGTTAAATTTTTATAATTTTCAATAACTTGCAAAATTTCATTGGAAATCATATTAGGAAACATTTGAACTTGCGCTTCGAAAGATTTTTTGAAATAGAAGCCAAATTTTTCAATATCACATTTTATAATCGAATCCCAACAGCATTCCGCTGTTTCTTTTAAAGCACCTACATTTTCAATATTTATATTTGCTTCCGCAAGTACATCAAAATCTCTTTCCCTGGGTCCAAGAGTAATTAAATAAAGATGTTGTTCTAACCATGATAATATATTTTCATCATGTACAGAGACGATCTTTTTAGGCCAATAGTTGCCATTATAAATTAATTTGTTCAAACCAGGCATAATAATGCCTATTGCATCCTGGGAACCTGCAATAACTTTGGTCCCGGGAGGGTTTTCATAACTAAAAAGCATCCTTGCTAGTTTTTCTTTGTTTCCGGACGGGATATCGGTTTGCCAGAGTTCTATTGCTTTTCTCCGGGTGCTGGAAGCCATCCCGCTTCTTTCATTAAACTCAATTGTAGGTTCAATTGAAATTGTTAGAACAGGTCCGCTCAAATATTTTCCAACAAAAGGCTGGTCAAGCCAGCCACCTGCCAGATCAATTCTATAGGGAATAGAACATTCTTCCCTAAGTGAAGTCGTCGAGCGGGCCGGCATATTTCCATGTGGAATTCTTTTCAGTACTTTATATTCAATTCCAAGTTTCTTACACAGATCCTCTTTTGCCCGTGTGTTACCATCTTCATTAACGATAAAAAAGTCGGGATTAATATTCTTTATTTCATCAAG
>CAYUVK010000138.1:0-7150 GCA_964448105.1 uncultured Ignavibacteriaceae bacterium | reverse complement strand
TACCATCTTCATTAACGATAAAAAAGTCGGGATTAATATTCTTTATTTCATCAAGAAAATCTATGAATCCGCTGCCGGAATTAATACAACATTCTTTAACACATTCCAAAGCATCAATCATATATTTTCTTTCATCTTGATTATTAACCGGATAACGTCCTTTCAAACTAAAGACTGTTTCATCGGAACCTAAACCTACATACACATTCCCAAATTGAGCTGCTTCTTTAAGAAAAGCCACATGCCCGCTATGAAGCATATCAAAACAACCGGTTACAAAAACTTTTTTTTCTTCCATTTTTAATTTAGTTTTATTTGAAATATTTCCTTTAACTCTTTCAATTTATTTTATTTATTTCACCGGAATAACTTTTTAACGGCACCTTTAATTAGTGCCCCTTGTTAGCAGAAAGCCCAACCACACCTTCCGCCTTACTCAATTTTGTCCAGGAAAACCCATAAACAGCAATAACAGCGAAGCAAGCTAAAGGCATAAGAAATCCAACAGACATATTATATACGTCACCGAGGTAACCCATAATTTTCGGCATAATTGCTCCACCAATTATCGCCATTACTATAAAACCGGAGGCCTTTTTTGCTTGTTCACCAAGACCATAAATACCCAACGCGAAGATAGTCGGATACATAATTGACATAAATAAAAAACTAAGAAATACTGCAATAACCGAAACCCAACCGAATTTAAAAATAACTATTGCACAGAGGATTACATTAATTAATGCATAGGTACCAAGAACACGGTGGGCTTTTAATTTTCTTAGAATTGCTGCACCGCTTGCCCGGCCAATTAGAAATAGAGGAAACCCGACCGTACCTAATAAAAATGTTGCACCTTTTTCATTTATGAAGAAAGCACCATTTCGTAGAACTGTGCGATCAGTGAATATCCAACTCCCGGCTATTCCCTTTGAAATAGATGGAAGTTCTTCAACAATATAATTGATAAAGAAACTAAAAATACCTGCTTGTGCTGCAACATATAAAAACTGTGATGTCACCCCTCCTACAAAATGTTTATGCGACCAGATAGAACGTTTTATTCGGGTCGCTTTGCCATCGTTCATATCATATTCATCTTCAGTATTAAGATCGGGCAGGTTTGAAAAATAAAAAACCGCAGCCATAATTAGAACAATAATTGCAATTGCAAGATACGGAATATACAGTTGTTTTTGAGCGACCACCGCACCCCCCGTTGAATAAAAAAATATGCCTCCGATTATCGGACCGAAAATCCATCCTACGCCATTGAAAGCTTGTGCAAAATTGATACGTGTTGCCGCAAATTGTTTTGGACCAAGTACTGTTGTATAAGGATTTGCTACAGTTTCCAAAACTGTTAATCCCATTGCAATTACACAAACACCGAGAAGAAAAGCCCAAAATGATGCAATGTGTGTTGCGGGAATGAACCAAAATCCACCAAGAGACACAAGAAGTAGTCCTGTAATAATACCGCCTTTATATCCTATCTTACGTGCCAGCCAACTTGCAGGAAGCGCCATTAAAAGATAACCTAAGTAATGAGCAAATTGAACCCATGCCGATTGTGATTTCGATAAATGCAAAAAATCTTGAAAGTGTTTATCCATCACATCTATCATTCCGTTACAAATTCCCCACAATAAGAACAGTGTACTTACCAGCATAAATGTAAAGAGATAATTCTTCCCATTATCTGCTTTAAACATTTTTGTTACATCCATTTAGTATCCTATATTTGAGTCCTATTTATTCTAAACACTTTAAGATTTTTAAAAACAAGTATTAGTTTAAACGATTTTCATTTCGTATTTATTTTATTTTTTAGATTAAAAAAATTACTATATAACAGGCTTAGTTAATCAGAGTGGAATACTTCCATCAATTGCTTCCATGTTTCAGTTAAGTGTTGCTCCAATTCAGTGTTCCATTTTTTTAATTCCGGCACATTATTTAATTCTTTATTATCTTTAGAAAAATTATTCCCGGAATATTCAAAATATATATAAAGACTTACATCCTTTAGGAACACATTATGATTTTGGATATATGCTCTTCTAAATAATGAACAAAAATTACCGTTAAAATTTGCAAATAATTTCTTAACCCCTTTTTCTGAACCGGCTTTAATATTGGTTGTATAGGCATAACGCTCTGCTTCATTATATGGTTTAGTATTTTCACCAAGATATTCAATTGAATTCATGGTAGTCCACCACTCCACTGTTTTTCTTGAGGGAAAAGGTTCCTGCATAGGGTCAGTCAGCTTCCACCATTCTTTTGTCGTTGAATCAGCTAAAGCTTCCATGTCTGCATCGCAATCATTACCCACATATTCCAAATATGAAAACAATATATTACTCAATAAAAAAATAGAATAGTTTCTAATATTTGATTTCCTGATTCTATCCAATACACCGGGGAATACATGCTTATGAAGAATGATGTAACGTTCCTTATATCCAGGCCTTACCATTATTAAACTTCCAACTCTCTTGGTTACTTTTTCAGAAACCATTTTTACCTCTATTGTTTTTTTCATCTGTTTGCCCAGAAGTAAAAATTAGTAAGAACATATATAAAACAAAGACGAATTTAATTTTAATTAACATCTTAATTCCCCTGGAAGTTTTTATAGAGACTTCATTGATAAATTATCCCGCTTTTATTACTGCTTGACTCTTTTTTGTAAATAAATAGTGGAGAATTGGATATACATATGATGATTCAAATATAAATAATTTATTTTAAACTGAATTAATAAATGTAAAAGAAAAAAAACAATTTTAAATATAAATAATCAAGATGATATATGGGAGAAAATAATGTATTTAAGACACAAATCAAACTGTATAATTAAATAATTTTCTTGAAGGTATGTTCATTCAATTAACAGCAGCTTAGTCAGAAAATGTCGATGCTTGGATGCTGTCATATAAAATTAAAGCTGCTGCGTAAAATAAAAATAGGTGCTGCTCGGGGAAAATTTTCTAATCAGCAGTAATTTAATGCTGGTAGTAATCGGCAGATAACCGGTGGTAGACTGGTAGTTAAATCTTCATTCTCAGGCTAATTTCAATTTTTATACATATGTCATTTTTTTAATTTTTATTTTTCCTGTAATGATCAATTACAGTTGGGTTTAAAAAATAATTTCAGAGATTTTCCAGGGGTCATACTAAAACTTTGATTGTTTGTAGTTCGTAATTTATAGAGAAGGCTTTCATTTACGTCTTAAGACTAACAGGTTCTATCTTTATATTTATCAAAATTTTATCTTCACAACAATATCATCACGATAAGAGAATTTATTTAAATTTTATCATTTCAAGATATTAATTTCCTCCTATCTTTTTTTAATCCGAAGAGAGTAATCTAATGTCTAATTAACAATCAATTTTTATTTTAACCGGAACCTGAAAACAGGAACCAGAAAAAAAAGTGATAAAAAAACAGTATATTAATAAAAAAAACTGATTTTAATCAAAAGTCCTAACCTGAAATCTTCAGTTTTGATTTAAGGAGAATGTATTATGAATTTTAACCGGGTTTTTGTATACATATCAATTTTTTTGTTTTTAAATCTGACAATAATTGTTAATGCCGGCGAAATCAAAATTGCAAATCCTAATGCTACGCCTGAAGCAAAAGCTCTTCTTGAGATTTTGCATGACATATCAGGAGAATACATATTAACAGGCCAGCATAATTTTCCAAACACAAAAAGTAGAAATTCGGAATTTGCTGAAAAGTATATCGGTAAAACTCCTGTTATTTTTAGTACCGATTTCGGATTTGCCAAAGCAGGAGATAAAGATTCTTACCTCGCAAGAAATGACATAGTCAATGAAGCTATTAAGCAGCATCAAGCTGGTTCTATTATTTCTATAATGTGGCATGCTGTTCCGCCGACTGCCAATGAACCGGTTGTTTTTCGACCGGGATTCGGCAAGTCTTCTTCCGATTCGTTAGCAAGTGTGCAAGGTCAATTATTAGATCAACAAAATAAGGATTTACTTACACCGGGTACTAAAATGTATAAACATTGGTGCGATCAAGTAGATACAATTGCTTATTACTTGAAGAGACTCCAGGATGCACATGTTCCTGTTCTTTGGCGGGCCATATCATGAAATGAATGGAGACTGGTTCTGGTGGGGTGGTAGAAGAGGAAAAAAGGGAACTGCAGCACTATACCGTCAATTGTATGACAGATTCGTAAATTATCATAAACTTAATAATTTAATTTGGGTGTGGAGTGTGGACAGGCCTATCAAACCGGAAAGAGAATTCTCATATTACTATCCCGGTAACAAATATGTAGACGTGCTTTCTCTTGACGTCTATGGAAGAGATTTTAATCAAGCTTATTATGACAGCCTTGTTCAATTATCAAACGGTAAAGTGATTGCTCTTGCAGAAGTCGGTAATCCACCAACTTCAGATATACTTAAAAGCCAACCTTTATGGGCATATTATATTACCTGGGCCGGCATGGTTCGAAACACTCTGGAAAAACAATATGATAAATTGGTAAACGATTCGCGCGTGTTATGGCTTGACGATTCTGTTTATAGAAAAATATTGACCCCCTACCGCCTGGC
Organism: uncultured Ignavibacteriaceae bacterium; assembly: GCA_964448105.1. GTDB lineage: Bacteria > Bacteroidota > Ignavibacteria > Ignavibacteriales > Ignavibacteriaceae > CAVQBP01. The sequence continues at coordinate 2,540 of CAYUVK010000138.1, read as the reverse complement.
TTGCGGACTTTCTCCTTTACCTCTTTCTTTGAAATCAAAACCTGACTTCTCCGGTGTATGGTCTTTCGATGAAGACAAAAGTAATCTTGACAATATGGGTGCAAGCAATCTTCCCTCATTGCTAAACATAACTCAAAACGAAGACAGCATTACTGTTCAAAAAACAATTATTGAAGAGTATACCGACAATAGAATTACCGTTGATCATCTTGCTCTTGACGGAACAGAGACTAAATCGGAAATATTTAATTCCCCTGTAATTAATAACGCTAATTGGAATTCTAATTCTGATACTCTTGTAATTGTTTCGAATGCATCATTGAAATTTGGTGACAGAACCGTTCAAATGAATATTGAGGAGCAATGGTCCTTACGGGACGATGGGAAAATTTTATCTATTTTCCAAACTTCAAATGCTTTCTGGGGAAAAAGAAAGATAATCATGATTTTTGATAAGAGGTAAAATAAATTATGCCGATTCTTTTAAATTATTTATTTAATAATTTTTGAAAATCTTCGGAAGAAGTGAATATGTGATGCACTATTTCTTTTGCTTCTTCAATTAATAAAATGATTTTATATATATCATCATCATTCATTTGATTATGAACTATTTCCAGCATCGATTGATCAGAAAATATTAAATAGTATTTATCTTTACTAATTATAATAGAAGAAAGTATTAGCTTTTCATAATATAATTTAATAATTGCATTATCTAAATTTTTACTGGTGTTATTTCTATTTTTACTTTCCATTATAACTCTCTTACCTAACCTCAGTCCTATTATCGAATGTTTTATCTTTATTTTTACCAGCAGCACTCTTATTGAATGTTTTTGCCGGATTATACTTTGCCACATTTTAATTATCATACATTATCAAATAACTTTCTATTATTACTCCTCATTAAAATCAATATTTATTGAAGTATTTTCTACCTCTATTGTAACATAATTTATCACGAATGTAACTTTTTAAGACAGTTAATCTATAAATTATTGTAATGGATTATCAATTTGGAAAGGAGTATAAAGTGAATGAACTTATCGTCATCTCTCTAATAAAAATCGAACCGCTAAATAAACAATGTAATCCCTATTTGAGAAGAACACACTTTGAATAAAATAGTATAATCAAACCACTTTATGGCTGTTGTGCACTATTAATTTTTCTCAGGAGTGATAATCCGGTAATTTCCGCTTAAGTGCATCAAACTGAATAGATACAGCAAACCGTCATAATATGGATCAAAATACCCGTCAGAATAGGGTTCCAGTTTTGCATTCCAGACTGCATCAACGAATTTCCAGCTTTTAGCTTGAGTTCCCATCAAAGAAGTTTATCACCTTCATGTAATCTTGGATATTTAGGATTTGTTAAATCCCTTAAGTCTTGCGTATATATAACAACTACAGATAGATTTTTATCTAACTCCGGGAATTGAAGCCTATCATATTCTTTATTCTTTTCAGCAGGTAAATGGTATTCAAGCTCTTCTCTTGAATTAGGTAGAATTTCAGGAGTTAGATGAATGAATTTAAAATTTGAAATATTAATAATGATTGTTACAAAAAAAAGAATAAGATCTTCTTATAGAATATTATCCGGCTTTCATATTGCCAGAGTTATCAAAATAATGTAAAGTTGGTTTGCTATCAAAAAAAATAATAAAAAGTTATTATTTTTATTATTTTAATGTGAGATTAGACTTTTATCTACACTACCATATCTTGGATAGTGATAAATTCCAGCCTCTTCTAATTTTACTTTTCTATCAATTTTAATTTTTTTGGATCTTCTTTTTTTTGATTTTCTGTCAGGCGAATAAAAATAACATATTGTATCAGATTCTATCCAATTTAAATCAACTTCTTCAATTTCTGTATTTAATTTGAATGGTATGTTAAAAATTTCCGGTTTTGTGATAAAGGGTAGTTGTTCCATTATAATTATCATCTTATTGTTAATTCCTGATTAATAAATAGTCAATGCAGATGCCAAATATTATATAAGTAAATTTTACTGACTGAATTTTAATTAAACAATTTTTCTGTAACATTTCTTTTTATATTAATAAAGCTCACTGTAATAAATATAGAATCTGTGTTGTACTGAAACATTTTTCATTCATTACTTTTGGTATTTATAAGATTGGATGGGAACAAATAAATTTATCAAAAAATAACCATTTGCTTAAAACATCTCCCCATTCTTTACGCAAATATTTTTTTTATCTTGTCAGTAAAACTTTAAAAGATTTGTCTTATTCCACTTGGCAAAAAAACCTTGCATAATTTTTAATTCCTTATTCATATTGTAATTAAGCAAGGCTTTTTGAGGAAGCATACTTTTTGCTCAAGCACACTTTTTCAAATTATACTAATAGTTTACCAGGCTGCACAGACGAACTACGGTTGGTAAACTGGGTTGTTTACCTGCCGAAATATTTAATGTAGGCAGGCGGCTTAATTGCAGGTCGTTAGGCGATTAAATTATTCAATAAAAGTAAAGGGAATAAGGTTCATGGAATATTTATT
>CAYUVK010000137.1:5680-11420 GCA_964448105.1 uncultured Ignavibacteriaceae bacterium | reverse complement strand
ATTCATTAAATGCCGGAAGTTTTTCTTCAACTAAAAAAATGATTTTGATGAAATAGTATAATCATTAAAATTATTATAGAAAAACCAATAGTTTTTTAATAAGTAATATCTTGAATTAATACTTTAGTATTTAGGTACAATTCCAGTTAAGCTTATCCTCCTTCGCAGCATTAATTTTCCAATTTAATGGTTGTAAATTACTAAGATTATCATCACCATTATTGGAAACGGGATTTATATGATCAACCTCCCAGCCGTATTCTGATTGCCTATTACCATATTCGCTTCTTTTCATTATTATCTCACATTTATCCCAACGCCAAACACTTGTTGGAAAATCGGGGATTTCTCTTCCCTTATCCCAAACACTTTCTATTATTTTTTCCGAGAATGGATTACCCATTTCATCAGTATTTGGTTTGTGTGCCATAACTTCCCTCTTTATTTGATTGTTCGCAAAGATGATAAATGCAATGTATGTTAAAAAGAAGAAATATCAAATTAGAGTTGATACCAATATCTCCGGTAAATAAATCCAATTTAAAAATTTCTTATATTTTAAAAAGAGTTTTTATTTTTATAAAAATCTTTCCGATTAATAACAGGGTTTTATTATTCTAATTTTCATTTTTTAAATAACTTTTAGGGAATTAAATGAAAATCATACTATCTGCATTATTTCTATCAATTTCATTGTTTTCCCTCTGCGCACAGGAAATAATGGTTAACCAGGCCGGTTATATAACCGATCAGAAAAAGATTGTATACTTTACACAAGCTGCGGACAGCTTTTACGTTATAGATTTACCAAATGAACAAATCCAGTTCAGAGACAAGATAGAAACATCCAAACTAAATGATCCGGCAACAGGTATGAATGTTTATTACGGTGACTTCTCTTCTTTTTCTCAAACAGGAAATTATGAAATCAAAAACAGTTCCAATAAAATATCATATCCGTTTGAAATTTCATCTAATCCATTTACAGATGTATTTAAGAAATCTCTTAAAGGATTTTACTTTCAAAGATGCGGTGAAGCACTTTCATCTACTAATGCAGGTCAATACTCCAGGCCGGCCTGTCATTTAAATGATGGTTTCTTTGAATCTTCTACAGGTTTAACCGGTTCTCGAAATGAAACCGGCGGCTGGCATGATGCCGGTGATTTTGGTAAGTATGTAGTAAATGCAGGTATTACAGTCGGTACTCTTCTATTAGGTTATGAAATGTTTCCGGATAATTTTAAAAGCGATGATTTGAATATACCTGAGAGTGGAAATTCAATCCCTGACATCCTGGATGAAGTTAAATATGAACTTGATTGGTTATTAAAAATGCAAGATTCGGATGGAGGTGTATTCTTCAAAGTAACTCCCCAGAATTTTTCCGGTTTTATAATGCCGAACACTGATAATTCTACAAGGTATATATATCAGAAATCTTCAACTGCAACCGGAGATTTTGCAGCCGTAATGTCTATAGCAGCAAGGATTTATTCAGCTTTCGATACTTCATTTGCATCAAAATGTTTAAATGGAGCAAATAAGGCATGGGAATACCTGCAAATAAATCCCTCCATTATTCCTACAGGCGGTTTTCATAATCCATCAGGAACATATACCGGTGAATATGGAGATGGAAATGATTCCGATGAACGTTTATGGGCAGCAGCAGAACTTTTTATAACAACCGGAGATGATACATACGGGAGCTATTTTTCAAGTCATTATCAAAATTTTGGTATGATAAGTTCTACTATGGGCTGGCCCAATGTCGGAACTCTGGCTCAGCTCGATTACCTTGTTTCAAATCAATCAAAAGCTGATAGTACAATCAAAACCAAATTAAAAAACGGGCTTATTAATTATTGCACAACACTTTATAATATTTCAAAGAGTGACGGATTTAATGTTTCGCTGCATATATATGAATATTATTGGGGAAGCAACTCGGTTGCATTAAACAATGCAATTATTTTAATAATAGGATATCAATTATCCGGTAATAAAGATTTCTTTAATGCAGCTTTAGAACAGTTCAATTATATACTTGGCTGCAACGGAAACAATATTTCTTATATAACCGGGATTGGAAGTAAATATCCGATGCATCCTCACCATAGACCTTCTGCTTCGGACGGAATAGTTGAACCTGTTCCCGGATTAATGGCAGGCGGCCCCGATAGAGGTCTTGATGACGATGTTTTACGATCTATGTTCAATTCATCCACTCCGCCGGCTTTATGCTACACGGACACTCAAGGCAGTTATGCTTCAAATGAAATTTGTATAAATTGGAATGCACCTTTGGTTTTTGTTGCCGGGTATTTTAGCGGGGATAAGTCAATTACAGGGATTAAAGAAAAAGTCAGCTATAAACCTAATAAAATCAAAGTTGAACAAAATTATCCCAACCCCTTTAATCCGTCTACAACAATAAAGTATCAAATTCCCAACAATAATACTTTTGTTGAGCTAAAAGTTTATAATATGCTTGGTGAAGAAATAAAAATATTAGTAAATAAGATGCAGGATTCCGGTTACCATGAAGTAAAATTTGATGCTTCAAATTTAACCAGCGGTGTTTACCTGTATTCATTAAAAGCCGGAAATTATTTTGCGGTAAAAAAGATGATCTTGATGAAATAATTCTTTTACATTGAGCTATAAACTTGTAAACGAATCTGCCATTATATTGATAAAATCAAATTACAAATTCATTATATTGTAAAAAATAATTCCTAGGTTTTGCAAGAACTATTTTATTTTTCACCGCAGCGTATCTGGATTTATAATTTATTAACATTAAAGTTTTCAAATGAAAATAAAATTTACTATAATATTTTTATTAACAATTTCATCATACCTTCTTTTCGCTCAAGATATTTTTGTCAACCAGGTAGGATATTTAACCAACCAGCAAAAGATTGTATACTTTTCTCAACCGGCAGACAGCTTTTATATTATAGATAAAACAAGCGGGAAAATTCAATTCAAAGGGGAAATAAATACTTCTAAAATTAATGATCCGGCAACAGGCATGAATGTTTATTACGGGGATTTCTCTTCGTTTACAAAGGAAGGGGTTTATGAAATAAAAAATGATTTAAACCAAATCCCTTTTCCCTTTGAGATTTCATCAAATCCTTTTACAAATGTTTACAAAAAATCTTTGAAGGGATTTTATTTTCAACGATGCGGTACAAAACTTCTACATGAAAATGCAGGTAAATATGCCAGGCCTGCTTGTCATCTAAATGATGGAGTTTTTGAACCCTCTACAGGATTAACCGGCTATAGATCTGTAATAGGAGGCTGGCATGATGCCGGTGATTTTGGCAAGTATGTTGTGAATGCCGGTATAACAGTTGGTACGCTTCTTTTAGGTTACGAAATGTTTCCGGATAATTTTAACAGTGATGATTTAAATATACCTGAAAGCGGGAACTCAATTCCCGACATCCTTGACGAAGTAAAATATGAACTTGACTGGATGCTGAAAATGCAGGACTCTGATGGCGGAGTATTTTTTAAAGTAACTCCACAGCATTTTGCAGGATTTATTATGCCGGATTCGGATGGTTCGGTAAGATACATATATCAGAAATCTTCAACTGCAACGGGTGATTTTGCCGCAGTAATGTCCATGGCTGCAAGAATTTATTCTTCATTTGATTCTTCATTTGCAAAAAAATGTATAGAGGCCGCAGAAAAATCATGGCATTATTTAGAAATAAATCCTTCAATTATTCCTAACGGCGGTTTCCACAATCCTCCCGGAACCAGGACCGGACAATACGGCGACAGAAATGATTCTGATGAACGTCTTTGGGCAGCAACAGAACTTTTCATAACAACCGGAGACAGTATATTTGAAAATTACTTTTTCGGCCATTATCAAAATTTTAATTTATTAAATTCTACAATGACCTGGTTAAATGTTGCACCATTGGCAGAACTTGACTATCTATTCTCTCACCAGCCCAAAACGGATACTGCAATAAAATCTAAATTGGAAAACGGGCTTATTAATTATTGTTCAAAACTTTATGCTATTTCAAAGAACGACGGATTTAATGTTTCATTGAACCTATTTGAATATAACTGGGGAAGCAATGCCGTTGTAATGAATAATGCCGTTATGTTAATAATGGGATATCAATTAACAGGTAATAAAAATTTCTTAAACGCAGCCTTAGAACAGTATAATTATATTTTAGGCTGCAACGGTAACAATATTTCGTATATAACAGGCATCGGGAGCAAATGTGTAATGTATCCGCATCATAGAACTTCTGCAGCAGATGGAATAGCTGATCCTGTGCCCGGTTTGCTGGCAGGCGGTCCTGATAGATATCTTATGGATAAAATTTTAAAGTCTAAATTTAATCCATCTACCCCGCCGGCCTTATGTTATACGGATACACAGGAAAGCTTTGCATCAAATGAAATTGCAATAAATTGGAATGCCCCGTTAGTTTTTGTAGCGGGATTTTTTAACGGGAGCAAATATATTACACAAATAAAAGAAAGAGTAGGCGTCAAATCCAATGACATTCTAATCAAATAGAACTGAACTATATAGAATAATTAGGTATACTTTTGGGATTTGAGAAAGATTGCTAAACACTTCTTCAATGTTCCATTATTGCATAATGCGTGATTAATGTAGATATTATTGTCACTTAAATATTGCTTTTTCTTACAGCGAATTTCAACCCCGACCATGTATTACTTACCGAACAAACTTTGTAATCTACCAAACCAATTGAAAGCCCGGTATTTCTAATAATTATCTGAGATAGATCAGAATTAAATTTTGATCCCTTTTTAGGATATACAACCCATAATCCATCTTTTCCAACTTTGGTTTTAATCTGTTTAATCTTTTCTCCAAATTCCTTGATTGAGGTAACAAACCAGATTATTAAATCTGGCTGATTTATTCTTTTTTGAAATACAATTCCTTCCGGTAAATCCCCTAAAATTTTGACTATGTTATCGGGAGCATTTATTACAGCTATTTTCAAATGAGGTTTTATACCTAATTTTTTTATTAGCGGAGTTCCTTGATAACCTGCAAAAACAGAATTCGGGATAATTAGCTTTTCTTTTTTTTGATTTAGAGAATTGTTTATGGACGCCTCAATATTATTCCAGCTTGAATAGAATGCGTCAGGGAGTATTGCTTTTATTTTATTTATTTTTTCCGGATCTCCATCTGCGAATATGATCGGAGTATCTCTTGTAGTTTTATTTTTGCGCAGGAAGATTCCCAAATCTCTTCCCTGCGATGGAAGTCTTGAAAGATCTATAATAAATAAGGATGGAGAATTATTTTTTATTTCTTTTATTTCACCCGGGTTAAACGGAGAATAATTTATTTTATATTTTTTTTGATTTAATAGTCCCGCAAGTTCCTTTGCTTCAGCCTGGTTCCAATGTATTAATTTAACTAAGATTTTGTTCATCATAATTTTATTTTAATACCAAAATTAAAAATATTTAAATGATTGATAAAATCTTAAATTACTGAAAATTTATCCGCACAATTTTCGGATTCTTCGGCATCTCTTCTTAAACAATGTGCTTATTTAACCGCAGAGGAATCAGAGAAGATGCAGAGAGCGTAGAGATGATTTACCTCTGTTTCCTCTGTTATCTCTGTGGTAAAACAACGAAACCTGATTCTTTTAAAATTACTTAATTGCCTCTTAATTCGCAGAAAGCTTTTAATTAG
>CAYUVK010000137.1:0-5670 GCA_964448105.1 uncultured Ignavibacteriaceae bacterium | reverse complement strand
TGTAAAAAATTAATTTGATGCTTAATCATTCTTTTACTGCTTCAGCTTCCAGTCGGACCATCTTGGCATGGACTTTTCCATTTTCATCCGGCGGAAATTTTTCTATAAACTTTTTAACTACTATTCTAATAAATTCTTCTCTTTTGTCTTCAGGTATCCTGGAAGTATACGGCAGCCAGGTAGTTCTAATCCAGCCGGCAAGCCCATCCTCTCCTTCATGAATCATATCCTTTTCAACTGATTCAACTCTTTTTATTATCAAACCAGACTCTTTAATTAGTTCCGTGTATTCTTCATCTCCGGGGAAATTATACGGAAATTTAAAGTTTCTAAAATAACAGGACCATTCTTTATCTTTTATTATCTCATCTAAAACCAAGAAAACAGAAGCAGCATTCCCTTTCCCACCGAATTGCAGTAAAACTCTTCCCCCTTGTTTGAGACTTTTATAAATTCCTTTTAAGACTTCATGATGATCATCAGCCCAATGTAATGCAGCATTTGAAAAGACAACTTCAAATTGAATATTAAAATCAATTTCTTTAGCATCACAAAGCTGAAATGAAAGATTTGGATATTTTTCTTTCGAATAATTCTTTGCTGCTAATTCTATCATGGATTCTGAATTATCAATCCCGACTACAGAACCATTTGGAACCATTAAAGAAATTTCTGCGGTCACCTTCCCGTCACCGCATCCGATATCAAGAACATTTTCATTTTTTTTTAAATTCAATTTGACAATTAACTCTCTCGCCCACTTTTGCTGTTGTGAGGAAAAGTTAGCATAATCCCAGGCATCCCATTTATATTTTTGCATATAAAAATTTTTTATTTGTTTATTGTAACTTCCATTTGCGGAGAATTTTGAAGAGTCTGAAAAACCACGCAATATCTTTCAGTTAATTTTAAAAGATCTGCAAGCTTTTGTTCCGAAGCATCGGTATCTAATTTGAAATTAAGCCTTATATTTTTAAAGCCGACGGGGACTTCTTTAGAAACAGCAAGAGTACCTCGAAAATCAAGATCGCCTTCTGCGAATACCATTCCATCTTTAATATTGATTCCAATAGCTGTTGCAACTGCATTTAGAGTTACACCGGCACAGGCTATAAGGGCTTCCAGCAAAAGATCACCGGAACAAATATGAAACCCGTCACCGCCGGTAGCTTTATGAAGTCCCGCATTAATTAAAGCTTTGCCTGTTTCTACTTTACATGTTATTCCCTCGCCCAAATGACCGCTTGCTTTCAAAGTAACCAATGCCGATCCGGGTTCTTTTTTGTATTGCTCTTTTAAAGGTGCCTGAATTGAACGCAATTCTTCGGATTTCATAATTCTCCTTATTTATAAAATAGTAATATTACTCTATAAGTAAAATAATTCAAGCTTAAGTTTCGTAGTCAATAAATTTCTAAGTTTGAAAATATTTGAAAGATTTGAAGAGCCAGAGATTAAAATAAATCTTTTTATTTTGAATGACAATACTATATTATTAAGCATAATAAAATCAAAGTACATCTGTTTTAATCTTGTAATCTTTTAATTAGAGTATTAAGATTCATCTATACTCATTAATACTTTTTATTATACTGCGACTTCTTTTTTTTATTAGTAAATTTGGAAATAACCGAACTATTTTCTAATTAATCTCTTAAATAATAACAATTTATATGAGTAAAAAGTTTGTAATCATTGATGCGATGGCTTTAGCTTATAAAGCTTACTTTGTATTTATAAACCGTCCATTAGTTACCACAAAAGGAGAACCGACTTCGGCAGTATACGGTTTTCTAAATCAATTAATTAAAATATTGGAAGACACCAAACCGGATTATCTTGCGGTTGCTTTCGATTCACACGGGAAAACCTTCCGCCATGAACAATATGAAGGATACAAATCTTCAAGATCTGCTATGCCGGATGACATGATTCCCCAAATAGAAATTATCAAAGATATTATCGAAGCTCTTCATATACCTACTTATATTCTTCCCAAATACGAAGCTGACGATATTATTGGTACTGCTGTCTGCCTTGCGGAAAAACATGGATTGGAATCTTTCGTAATTACACCGGATAAAGATTTCAATCAATTAGTGACCGATAAAGTAAAAATAGTAAGACCCGGGAAAACTGCAGAAGAAATTGTCACTTATGATGTTGCAAAAGTGAAAGAAGAATTCGGCTTTGAACCGAGACAGATGATAGATTATTTAGCTATAATCGGTGATAAATCAGATGACATTCCCGGCATTGCAGGGATAGGTCCTAAAACTGCAATACCGCTTATCCAGCAATATGGTTCACTCGAAGGGATTTATGAACATATAGATGAAATTGAAAAACCGGCACTAAAGAATAAATTAATTGAAGGTAAAAAAGATGCGGTGATTTCGAAAGTCCTTGCAACAATCAATTGCGAGGTTCCCCTTGAATTCGATTTTGAAGCTGCAAAATTAACTAAACCGGATTTTGATAAGCTTCGCGATCTTTTTCTCCGGCTAGAATTTAAGAACCAGTATAGCAAGCTTTTAACAATTTATGGTATGTGGAATGCACAGGAAAATGTTGAAGAAGAGTTTACCGAGGAAATGTTATTATATAATGAGAAAAAAGTTAACTACAAATTAATAACAACCGCAAAAGAAGCTGAAGAATTATTTAAGAAATTAAGTAGAGAATCTCTTTTTGTTTTTGATACCGAGACAGACGACCTAAATAATTTCAAATTAAACTTTGCCGGTGCTTCTTTTTCATCAAAAGAAAATGAAGGATTTTATGTTGCTATTAATCCCTACACTAAAAATGATGGAAAGTTCAAAAAGGATTTGAAAGACAGGCTTCCCATTAAAGAGTTTGTCAAAATATTCAAACCTCTTTTTGAAAATAAAGAGATAAAAAAAGTCTGCCAGAACGGGAAATTCGATATAGCTGTTCTTCGCAACTTTGGGATCGAACTTAAAAATTTCTACTTCGATACTATGCTTGCAAGCTATTGCATCGACCCGGATCAGAAGCATGGAATGGATGAGCTTTCACAGAAATACTTGAATTATAAACCTATCCCGATATCGGATTTAATCGGAGACAAAAAAGATCCTTCAAAAATATTTGATGTTGATTTGAATTCTATTTCAAATTATTCCTGTGAAGATGCAGATGTTACTTTTAAGCTGTATAATAAACTAAAGAAAGAACTTGAAAAGGAGAATCTAACAAAGCTTGCCTACGAAGTTGAATTCCCTCTTGTTCCCGTCCTTGAAGATATGGAAAGAGAAGGAATAAAAATAGACAAGGATGCATTAAAAACTCTAAGCGATGATCTGCAAAAAGCAATGGAAAGTTACACAAAGCAGATTTATGAAAGCTGCGGAGAAGAGTTTAATATTAATTCTCCAAAGCAGCTTCAGGAGATTCTGTTTAACAAACTTGGTTTAAGAAGAGGTAAAAAGACCAAAACCGGTTTTTCAACCGATGCGAGAGCATTGGAATACTTAAGAAGTGAACATCCCGTAATCGGATTGATACTGGATTTTAGACAGGTTTCCAAATTGAAATCAACATATACCGATTCACTTCCTAATTTAATTGAACCTTCTACAGGAAGAATTCATACAAGCTTTAACCAGACTGTTGCATCGACCGGGAGATTATCAAGCAATGATCCTAATCTGCAAAATATTCCGATTAGAACTGACCTTGGAAAAGAAATCAGGAAAGCATTTGTTCCACGGGATAAAGATCATGTAATCTTAAGTGCGGATTACAGCCAAATAGAATTAAGAATTATGGCGAGCATTTCGGGAGATGAAGGCTTAACTAAAGCTTTTAAAAACAGAGAAGATATTCACAGAAGCACCGCAGCTTTGGTATTTATGGTGGATCCCGAAGATGTAACTCCCGATATGAGAAGAAAAGCCAAGGAAGTGAATTTCGGAATTCTTTATGGAATAGGTCCTTTCGGTCTAAAGACCAGGCTAGGAGTATCCCAGACTCATGCTAAAGAAATAATCGATACTTATTTTAATTCTTTCAAAAGAGTTAAAAATTTTATGGAAGAATCCGTTCTAATGGCAAAAGAAAAAGGTTATGCGGAAACCTTAATGGGAAGAAGAAGATTTTTAAGAAATATTAATAGCAGCAATAGAGTTGTAAGACAATTTGAAGAACGTGTTGCAATAAATATGAGAGTCCAGGGTTCCGCTGCCGATATGATAAAGCTTGCAATGATTAATATTTTCAATGAGTTAAATAAGAGGAAAACCAAAACAAAAATGGTTCTTCAGGTTCACGATGAGCTTGTATTTGATGCTCACAAAGATGAAGTCGATGAGTTAAGGCCTTTAATAAAAGAAATGATGGCGAATGCATTACCGTTAAATGTCCCTGTTGATGTTGATACGGGAGTTGGAGATAACTGGCTGGATGCGCACTGATTTAATTAGGATTTCCATTTGTCATTTCGAGTGAGCCTGCCTTTGCCGAAAGGCTTCTGCAGGCAGGTCTTCGAACGAGAAATCTTTTCTAAAGTTTAAGATTTCTCCCTTTGGTCGAAATGACAATTGTGCAACAGCCTACTATAGCTGATAATTGCGAATTTAAGAATTATCTAATTGCTTAATTGTTTGAGCCAAGGGCTCATCAGCTTATGGCCGAAAATCGTTTTGATTAATAATTATCTTCTTAGCAATTTAGCAATTAAACAATTAAACAATGAAAACTAACGGAATAAAAAAAATCCTCTGCATCAAACCACGCGGCATTGGAGATATTGTTCTTTCTACAATTGTATTGGATAATTTGAAAGCTCACTTCCCTTATATAAAAATTGATTACCTAACAGAATATTTTGCAAAATCTGCTGTTGAGAATAATCCGCTTGTAAATAAAGTAATTACTATCGATAAAAAAGAATTTCCGTTAAAAGCTGCTTTAAAGATCCGTAAAGAAAAATATGATATGATCCTCGATTTATGGTCTAACCCGAGAAGTGCACAAATAACTTTTTTATCGGGAGTGAAATATAGAGTTGGTTTTGCATACCGAGGTAGAAAGTATGCATATAACTACCTTGCAACTTCCCGTAAAGGAGAGCATCACTCGGCAGAGCATAATCTTGAATTGTTGAAAACTATTGATGTTCCAATCGTTTCAAAAAAGATTCATTATTATGTTGATGGAAAAGAAAATAAAATTGCAAAAGATTTTATCAATAATAATTTTACAATAGGCAAAACAATTATAGGAATAATTCCTTCCGGCGGCTGGCCTTCCAAAAGGTGTGATGCATCCAAATGGGTTGAAATAGGAAAAGCAATTACAGAAAAATATAATGCCGGAATTTTAATAATTTGGGGGCCAGGTGATGAAGCAGATGCAAATTATATTAAAGAAAATTTACCGGGTTCAATTCTTGCACCTAAAACATCTATTTCTGAAATGGGCGGGTTTATTAATAACTGCAATATCATCTTAGCAAATGATTCGGGACCAATGCACATTGCATCAGCTTTAAATATTCCAACTCTTGGCATTTTCGGACCGACAAATCCAAAAGCTCATGGACCATATTCCGAAAATTCAGATTATATTATAAAAGAAGATTTATTTTGTATTATATGCAACCTGCTTGAATGTCCATATCATCATGAATGTATGCTGCAATTG
>CAYUVK010000136.1:0-11572 GCA_964448105.1 uncultured Ignavibacteriaceae bacterium | reverse complement strand
GATTTTTTAAAAAATTCAATAAATTTTCTGTTGAAATTATAATAATATGTTTATAAATTCATATAAATAAAATTCTATCTAAATTAATATGGAGAGGGGATCTTATGGATACCGTAAAAGCAGTTAAAACAGACACAGCAAAATTAACATTAAATGGTCAAGAATACGATCTGCCGGTTTTAGTTGGCAGTGAGAATGAAGTTGCTATTGATATTAATCGCTTAAGAGGTACTACCGGTGCAATAACTTACGATAATGGTTATGGAAATACCGGTTCTTGTCTTAGTTCAATTACTTTTATTGATGGTGAAAAAGGGATACTTAGATACAGGGGTTATCCTATTGAAGAGCTTGCAGGAAAATCCAATTTCGTTGAAGTGTGCTTTTTATTAATATTTGGTCATCTTCCTAATAAAAAGGAACTTGATGATTTTCATTATAAATTAACACACCATAGTCTTATTCATGAGGATATGAAAAAATTCTTTGAAGGATTTCCGCCTTCAGCTCATCCAATGGGTATTTTATCTTCAATGGTTAATTCTTTATCCGCTTTTTATCCGGAGAATGGTTATGATGTTGATATAGAATTAAATATTGTCAGGTTACTGGCTAAGATAAAAACCATTGTTGCATTTTCTTATAAAAAATCAATTGGGCAGCCTTACATTTATCCGCGTAATGATCTTGGTTATACTGCAGATCTTTTACATATGATGTATGCCGTACCTTCGGAGGATTTTAAGCTTTCTAAGGTTCTTGAAGATGCACTTGATCTACTTCTAATTCTTCATGCCGATCATGAGCAAAACTGCAGTACATCAACAGTAAGGATGGCAGGCAGCAGCACTGCAAACTTATTTGCTTCTATTTCAGCCGGTATTGGTGCTTTGTGGGGACCTCTACACGGAGGCGCAAACCAGGCAGTTATAAGTATGCTGGAAAAGATTAAAGCCGATGGCGGTGATTATCAAAAATATATTAATATGGCAAAAGATAAAGAATCCGGTTTTAAATTAATGGGATTCGGACACCGTGTCTATAAAAATTTTGATCCCAGAGCCAGGATATTAAAAGCTTCTGCAGATAAGGTTCTTAATGAACTAGGAGTTAAAGATCCGCTGCTTGATATTGCTAAAAATCTTGAAGAGATTGCATTGAAGGATGAATTTTTCATTGAAAGAAAACTTTATCCTAATGTAGATTTCTATAGCGGGATAATTTACAGGGCAATGGGAATTCCTACTAATATGTTCACGGTTATGTTTGCACTTGGACGTCTACCCGGATGGATTGCTCAATGGAAAGAAATGAGGGAGAATCCTTCGGCGAGAATTTATCGCCCCCGGCAGATTTATGTTGGTGAAATTCAAAGACCGTATGTGTCTGTTGATAAAAGGTAACTAATTAAAATTTTATTTGAAATTTTAATTTTTATAAACCCGGTTTCTTTTTGATTAACCGGGTTTTGTTTTAAACTTCATCATAAATATTGAGACTATTATTGAAGATTCTTAAAAACTACCAAGCAGTTTTATCTACGTTTTGAATCATTAAAAATTTATGCATGAAAAAGCAAAATATTATATAGATAAATTAAAACTGCTGCAGCATCCTGAAGGCGGGTATTATAGAGAGATATACCGTTCAGGTGAGTTCATTGATGTTGAGGGTTTACCAAAACGTTATGGTAATAAAAGAGTATTTTCAACTTCAATTTATTTTCTTCTCGATGGCCGACAGGTTTCAAAATTTCACAAACTTAAATCCGATGAGGTTTGGCATTTTTATGACGGCAGTTCTATTAAGATTTATATTATAGATAAGAATAAAAATCTAAATGAAATTATTTTGGGGAGAGATCTTTCAAAAGGGGATATTTTCCAATTTACAATCACAAAAAATAATTGGTTTGCTGCCGAGTTGATTGAAAAAAATTCTTTTGCATTAATTGGGTGCTCAGTTTCTCCCGGTTTTGATTTTGAAGATTTTGAATTGGCAGATAGAAATATGCTTCTTAAAAATTTTCCTCAATTTGAAAATGTAATTACACGGCTTACATAAATTTTAATGTAGAAATTTTCAATCATATTTTAAGCTAGTTTATTAGAAAAGATTTCAGGACATAAAAAGTAAAATTGTAATGTACACAATCAAAACTTTTATTTTCAGTATAGATAGATTGGCTTAATAGTTGTTAATTATTTAATAGCTATCTGGATTAATGAACAAGTTACAATTTTAACCGGCGGGATATAAATTACTGAGTGATTAAATTTTACCTTAATTCATTCTGTGCAAAATTATAGATTAAATAGTGTATTTTTTGCAATTCGGTAATTTGAAACTTAAACTTAATTTCTCTAATTTTTTTTTGATTAAAAATTAACAATATGGAGGAAGATATATCGGGGAATTTCTACAAGAATTAATTGAATTAATATTCCTTTAGGGATCATATCAGAAACAGGAAGATAAAATTATTCAAGGAGATTGCCCGTATATTTATTGGTGGAAGTCTTCTTTTTTATGCAGCTGTAAATATAGGTTTTAAATCTCCGGTTCCGGTGCAGATAAACAGAGCAGTTTGGGTAGATGCTTTCTTCCAATATTTTTCTGCACAAAAGTCAAATTTTAAAGAAGTAAAAATTCCTTTAAGTTTAGAGAAATCAGCAGCAAAAAAAAACAGCCGTGAAATAGCCGCTACTTCAAATCCAAGTAATATTAAGTATTCCAATATAAATTCACCACTAGATTCAATCAGCACAAAAAAAGAAAACTTTCCCGTAAGTAAAATTGATTCTCTCAATCTTAAGACAGATTCACTGGCAGCAAAAAAAGATACACTGGATGAAATGTCTATTGACTCCACAGCCAGGTTAAAATATTTCCACCCTGAAAGAAGAGATGTTCCTTATGTTACTTTAAAGGGAAAACGCCCTTCTCCTTTTATCGCCCGACCTTCTATTGGATTGAGATCACGGACAGTGGAAATTGATTCAACCGGGAAAAATGTAAATATAGTAGAAAAGATTGCAGGTCAAAAAACAAAAATTATCTTAACGATCCCGCTTGATGAATATATAAAAATGCGTCTTGCTTTGAGGGAAAAGGAATTGTGGGAAGATCTCGGTCATCAATATGAATTGCAAAATAGCGAAAAAGGACTTCAGGATGTTATCAAAAATATTACCGATTTTGAAATCCCGTTACCGAGTGTCGGTGTTTTAAGTATTTTTGGAGAACCAAAAATTAGTTTAAGAATTGGCGGTGCAGTAGATATACACGGCGCGTGGCGAAACGAAACAACCCAAGGTGTTACAGCCTCACGTTTGGGAAATACACAAAACGAACCTGATTTTAGGCAGCAGGTACAAATAAATGTTAATGGCACAATAGGGGATAAACTGAATATTAGTGCCGATTGGAATACGGAACGTACATTTCAATATGAAAACCAGCTGAAAATAAAATACACTGGTTATGAAGATGAAATAATTCAAAGTATAGAAGCCGGTAATGTTTCTTTACAAACTTCACCATTAGTGGGGGGAAGTGAAGCGCTATTTGGTATAAAAGCTAATTTTCAAATGGGACCTTTTTCTCTTACTACCATTGCTAGCCAGAAGAAAGGTGAAACTAAAGAAGTTTCTGTTAGCGGCGGTTCAACATCGCAGCAATTTACACTGAGAGCTTATGATTATTCAACAAACCATTATTTTGTTGATACAATCTATTCAAGCACTATTCCTAGTTTAAATTTATTTGAAAGATATTATTCTAACTCGGTACCTGACGTTGATGAATCATATAAAATTAAAGATATTGAAGTGTGGAAATCAATTAATACAATCGGGAGAGATCCTTCCCGAGAAAGACAGGCAAATGCTTACATAGATCTCCCACCTTTAGAGGCTGGAAAAACTTATCCTAATTCTCGTAGAACATTAGATAATCCACAACCTGGAAAAAGTGAAACTGGGAGATTTTTACTGCTTACCCCCGATGTTGATTATTCAATTCAAGAATATACCGGCTACATTACATTTAAAACTCAAATTAATGATGATGATATTATTGCCGTGGCTTATAGAATAGAAAATGCTTCGTCCGGTCCTGAAGATGATTTATTTTACGGTGAATTTTTAAACAATGCTAACGCTGCCGGTGACTCGATCCTTGTGTTAAAATTGGTTAAGCCAAAGAATCTCCAGCCTACATTTACAGAAGCCTGGAAATTATTAATGAAGAATTTCTATTCATTAGGCGGAAGGAATATTAAGCAGGATGGTTTCCAATTTAATCTTGCATATGAAGTCCCGGGGCAGGACCCGATAACAGAAATAGGCGGAACAAAGTTTTTGCAGGCTTTTAAATTAGATAAAGTAAATGCCAGTGGAGGATTTACACCGGATAATGTTTTCGATTGGTTTCCGGGAACGACTATTTTACCCGAAACGGGAGAAATTATTTTTCCTGTTCTTGAACCGTTCGGGAAAAATTTCCCGCAGGATTTACCTGACTCGTTAAAATTCCAGGATATTTATGATACTACAAAAACTTTTGCACAATATGTAAAAACAAAAGATAAGTGGGAACTTACCGGGCAGTATTCCGGTGAAGCCACCTCGGTATATCAGCTAGGATTTAATGTTGTTGAAAATTCTGTTCGGGTTCTTTTAAATGGAAGGGAATTAACTCCGGGGGTAGACTATGTTGTTGATTACAATTCGGGTCAATTAACCATTAGGAATGATGCGGCACTTGTTCCGGGTGCAGATCTCAAAATTACTTTTGAACAGAACGATCTCTTCTCTCTGGCATCAAAAACTTTATTAGGTGCTAGAGGTGTTTTAAATATTTCCAACAAAACCAAGCTGGGTTTTTCTCTTTTAAATCTTAACCAGCAAACCTTAAGTGACAAAGTAAGAATTGGTGAAGAACCTCTTAGCAATACCATTTATGGCGTTGATTTTAATACAAGCGGTGATCTTCCGTTTCTAACAAAAGCCTTAAATAAAATAATACCCACAAGGCAAATGTCTTCCTTTACTTTAGCCGGTGAATATGCATATATGAATCCTGATCCTAACACTAAAAAAAGTACTATAGCTTCGGATAATGGTGCAAGTATTGCATATATAGATGATTTTGAAGGAACAAAAAGAACCATTCCTGTAGGAATAGCATATACAGGTTGGAAAGATTTGAGCCCCCCTGAATTATTGCCGATGCTCCGGGATACTTTGCCTCAAGCAATGATGAAATATAAAGCTAAAAGCTTTTGGTTTACAGAGACTTCTAGTGTAAATGTAAATGATATTTGGCCCCAAAAAAAGGTTGCGAGATCTGATCAGCTGATCTCAATTATGGACTACGTTTATTTGCCCGATACTCCCGGAACATATAATATTTATCCTAATCTATCAAATAAAGAAAGAAACTGGGGAGGAATGATGAAGGTTCTTTCTTCTAGTGCAAATAATTTAACGGAAGAAAACATTGAATTTATTGATATCTGGATGCAGCCTAGTCAAGTTCCTAAAGACGCAAAAATGTTAATTGATTTAGGAAGAATTAGTGAGGATGTGATTCCAAATAGAAAATTAGATACGGAGGATAAGCCTCCATACAATGAGGTTATAAATGAAGGAGAGGATACAGGTATTGATGGGATGAATGATGATGAGGAAAGAGCAGCTTATCATAGTAATGCTCCGGATCCCGCTCATGATGATTTTGCTTTTAGCGGGCAAAGTTCAAATATATTTGATTATTTCAATATTAATGGGACTGAAGGGAATGCTCAATTAACTGATATAGGAAGAGTACCTGATACTGAAGATTTAAATAGAAACGGGAGTGTTGATCTTGTCAACAGCTATTTTAGATACACAGTTGATTTGGATACAACAAATAACAAATTTATTGCTGGCGGTGGAAGCAATGGCAAAGGCTGGTATTTGTACAGGATTCCATTAAAAGATACTTCAGCAACAGTCGGTACTCCGAGTCTTTCCGATGTTGAATATATAAGATTAGTATTTACCGGCGTTAGTCAAATGGTTCATTTGAAGATTGCCGAGTTTGATCTTGTGGGCAATCAATGGCAGAAAGTATTACCGAATGATACAGTGTTGTCCGTATCGGTAAAGAATGTTGAAGATAATCCCGATTATAATATTCCGCCGGGTGTTCAGCGTGCAAGAGATAATACACAAACAACTGAAACCGTTCTCCAAAACGAACAATCAATGGATTTAATATTTAAAGATTTACCCGATGGACAGTCAAGAGAAGCAGTAAAATATTTATATCGCCCGCTCGATGTATTTAGTTATTCGGAAATGAAACTCTTTATTCATGGAGACAAGAATTCAAATCTAGGTTCCATATCTTATAATGATAAAGGAAGAGGGTTATACACTTCTCAAGTCTATTTTAGATTTGGTAGTGATTCTAACAATTTTTATGAGTACAGGCAGCCGGTTGACACAGGCTGGAATGAAATAAGCATTCCTTTTAAAGAATTAACTGCAATTAAAGAACAACGCGGTGATTCTGTAAACAAAACAATCACTAGCGGGCCTTATACTGTAAGAGGGCAGCCCTCTTTAACTTCAATAAGGTTTTTAGATGTCGGTGTTTTAAATTTGGATAACCCATCTTTTAATCCTGGGCCTGTTTCAGGCGAAATTTGGGTAAATGAACTTAGAGTTGTAGGAGCAGATGACCACCCCGGCTGGGCATATAGTGTGTCTACTTCACTTAAATTAGCGGATTTGCTTACAGTTAGTTTTAACTTGAACCAGACAGATCCGTATTTTCATAAGTTATCGGATAGATTCGGTTCAAGGGTTGGCACAAAGAACTGGAGTACATCTATGCAAATGGATGTTCTTAAATTATTACCGATAGATCTTCCAGGCAGTAATTTAAGTGTTAATTATTCTCATACTGAATCTTTTTCCAAACCTAAATATTATCCAGGGACGGATATTGAAGTTGAAGCTGCAGCAAGCTTGGCTGGTCAAGCACGGATAGATACAGTACCTGGAGTTACAAAAACAGCTGATCAAATAAGAGCTGAAACACAAACATTAAGTACTTCCGATTCTTATTCGGCCTCAAATGTTAAACTCAAGATTCCAACCTCTTACTGGCTGGTTAGAGATACATGGAACGCACTTACATTTGGTTTTAACTATAACCGGACATTCAGCCGTAATCCTACAATCTTAAGTAATAAAGGATGGGTTTGGAATGCAAGTCTTAATTATGGAATAAATTTCAGCCCCGATTATTATTTTTATCCTAAAAAAATACCTCTTATCGGTATAATATTTTCTTTATTATCTGATTATCCAAACTATAAAATATATTATACCCCGCAGAATTTTAATTTCAATTTAACAGCAAGAAGGAATAGGAATATAAACATAACAAGAGCACGCTCTAATAGTTCTTCGCAGGAAATTGTTACAAGAGATTTTACGGCTCAAAGAGGTTTTAATTTTGCATGGAAATTAACGGAGGGGGGATTATTAAACCTGTCGTTAAATTATAATGTAAACATTAATTCTTCACTTCTATACCTCGAAACCGATGAGAACAATAACCAGAGAAGCAACAGTGCAATTTTCTATGATATTTTTTCAAGGGCTCATTTTGGAAAAGACTACCGGTATCAGCAGACTTTTGATTTAAAATCTTCTCCTATGCTTCCTACATTATGGGACATTAACAAATACTTCTCGATAAATGCAGGCTATTCTGTTTCATATAACTGGAATAACGATTTTAGACAAGAACAATTGGGACGTAGTGCAGGTTTTTCAAATAGATCAACAATAGGATTAACTTTAAAGTTAAATGCTTTGACAGCTCCGTTATTTACTCATAAAGAAGAAGGGGAAAATGTAGAACAAACAAACCAGACACCAAGTCAAAGGGGAAGAAGCAGAAACTTTGGAGAAAATCAAAACCAAGAGAATAATGTTATTGAAAGAAATGTTATACAAAGAGGAAATAACTCAAAAGTTTCCGATACAACTAAAAAAGCATTGACTGATTCTTTGTCGGCAAAAGATTCAACGGGCGTTGTTAAACCTAAAAAACATGCTTTAAAAAATGCAGCTTTGTTTTTAGAATCGGTAATTCAGTTTGTATTCTTTAAATATGAATCTATTACAATGAGTTTTTCAAATAGTAATACACTATCTAAGAATGGTATTTTAGGCGAAGGAACCGGTTTAAGAAACTTTTGGGGATTTAGCCAAAATTATAATAACGGTCCCACTAGAGGTTTTATGCTGGGATTAAGCGGTGATGTAGGAAAACGTGCTCCTAATCCCGGCGGAATTTTGCAGGATGTTTTTTCACAGAATAACAATTTAGATTTTAGTACTTCACGACCTCTTTGGGAAGGCGCAACTATTAATTTGGACTGGAGTGTGGGATGGACTTTCAATAAAAGAACAAGTCTTCAATCAGATGAAAATGGTAATACATCTGTTAGAGATATAAGCTCTACAGGTACAATACAGAGATCATTTTTAACATTTCCTCCTTTCCTATTTTTTAGTGCCCTTAATAATGGAATTCAGCAAGTTCATAAATTAGACCCGGAAGCAACCGATCTTCCCGACGCATTTGTGAAAGGTTTTGAATCTCTTCCTATCTTATCTAAGCTAGGACCTTTTCAAAATATTGCAAAATATATTCCTAGACCAAATTGGACAATTAGCTGGAGCGGGCTTGAATCGTTTGCGTTATTTAAAACCTTTGCACAAAGAGTATCCTTTAACCATTCTTATAAATCAACTTATTCCGAAGGATGGAAAATTACTCCGGATGGATTAAAGCAAATTCAAACACAAAGGATACAATATGGATTTGCTCCTTTGATGGGACTTGATTTTACTTTTAAAGAATTGTGGGGCGGAAATATTATTGCCAGTCTTAAATATTCTACAAATACTAGTTATGATCTCGGTACAACAACAAAAAATATTAGCGAGACTTTTTCAAGGGATATTGGTATAACTGCAGGTTTTTCAAAGTCCGGTTTTGAAATACCTTTGTTCGGAATTTCATTGAAAAATGATATTGAATTTAGCTTCTCTTACACAAATTCTCAGAATTCTACTATCATTTATGACATGGTTAATTACAGGGATGGAGGAATTCCCCAGGATGGAACTACGAGAGTTACTGTTGAACCAAGGATTAAATACACTATCAGTTCAAAAGTTACATTATCAATTTTTTATACAAGAACCTCTGTTACTCCTGAAGGAGCAAATAGAATTCCGCCGACAACCACTAATGAAGCAGGGCTCGATGTGCATATTTCGATACAATAATTTGTTAACTTGGTGAATCAAATCACATAAGCTGTTTTTATTTTAATCTTAAACTGCTCTTAAAGGAAGTTGTGAAAGAATGAAGTTACCTTGACTATTTATTTAACTAAATTACTTATATAAAATAAAATTTTATTAATACTTACTAATTATTATGAAATCAAAAAAAATACTTTGGGTAGATGACGAAATAGAATTGTTAAGATCCCACATCATTTTTCTTTCTGAAAAAGGATTTGATGTCGATACTGTTACAAACGGTGAAGATGCTTTAAGTTCCGTAAAAGAAAAAACATACGATTTAATTTTCTTGGATGAAATGATGGCAGGTATGGGAGGTTTGGAAACACTTGGGCAAATAAAAGATTTAAACCCCAATCTGCCGGTAGTTATGATTACTAAAAATGAAGAAGAATCTTTAATGAATGAAGCTATAGGGGGTAAGATTAGCGATTATCTGACAAAACCCGTTAATCCAAGCCAGGTACTCCTTGTATGTAAAAAAATTCTTGAAGGAAGAAAAATTTCGGGGGAGTATGCTGCAAAAGATTATCTGCAGGATTTTAATCAAATTTCTATGGCATTAACTAGCAATCTAGATTTTGTCGAATGGATTGAAGTTTATCTGAAAATGGTTAATTGGGATGTTGAACTTGATACACATTCGGAAATAAATTTACGGCAGACTTTAAATGATCAAAAAAGAGAAGCCAATAAAGAGTTCTCAAAGTTTATCGAAAAGAATTATAAAAAATGGATCGCAAACGAAACGGACTCGTATACTCCACCGTTAACAACTCAAATAGCTGATAAATTTGTTTTAAAATATCTGCATGAACCGAATACATCTGTATTCTTTTTTGTTCTTGATTGCCTGCGTTTAGATCAATGGATGGTTATGGAAAAGCAGCTTATTGATTATTTTAAAATCGAAAAAGATTACTATTATTCAATACTTCCGACTGCAACTCCTTATGCAAGAAATTCTTTATTCAGCGGCCTATTTCCGTCTGAAATAGAAAAATATTATCCTCAGCTTTGGCAGCCGAGCAGCGATGATGATGAAAGGACTATGAATAAATATGAAAAAGAGCTTTTGCAATTATTAATTGATAGAAAAAGAATTAAGCTGCGAAATGACTTAAAGTACATTAAAATAATTGATCCTGAGGTTGGCAGAAACTTCGAGCAAAATATTTTATCTTACCAGAATTCTCATTTAACAGCAGTTGTTGTGAATTTTCTTGATATGATTGCCCACGGAAGATCCGATTCCGATCTATTAAAAGAGATTGCTCCCGATGAATCCGCTTACAGATCGCTTACAAGTAGCTGGTTTAGGCATTCATCGCTTCTTGCAACTCTTAAAACTCTTTCAAAGATAGGTAATGTAAAAATTATAATTACTACGGATCATGGTTCAATTAGATCATTAAGAGGAGCAAAAGTACTTGGTGATAAAGAAGCATCAACAAATTTAAGATTTAAATACGGCAGGAATTTGAAGGTTGATGATAAGCACGCTATATATATTAAGAATCCGCTTGAATACAAATTACCGAAACGCGGTGTAACAATAAATTATATTATTGCAAAAGAAGATTATTATTTTGTTTACCCGACAGATTATCATAAATATTTAACTTATTATAAAGATACATTCCAGCACGGTGGAATTTCTATGGAAGAAATGATTTTACCTGTAATTACTATGGAGCCAAAATAAGCAATTGGAATTCCCGGTTATCTCAAAAATTTATTCTGAAAATGAAACCGTTTCCCTTGCTGAGGAATTTGCTTCCGGATTAAAAGGCGGTGAAAAAATAGTTCTTAATGGTGAGCTTGGAGCAGGGAAAACTTTTTTTATAAAAAAAGCTGCAAATTATTTGGGAATAAAAAATGCCAGCAGTCCGACTTTTGCACTGGTAAATGAATATTCAGGAAAATTTAAAATATATCATTTTGATTTTTATAGAATTAATAGAATAGATGAAATTTATGATATCGGTTTTGATGATTATTTAAATGATGATGAAGCTGTTGTTTTTATTGAATGGGGAAATTTATTCCCCGAAATTCTTCCTCATAAAAGGATCGAAATTGAAATTAAAGTTTTAGAAGATTTCAGCAGGGAAATAATAATAAAAGATATTGAAAACATATGATTTCTTAATCCTAATCTTACCCTTACTCCGGTGATTGATTAT
>CAYUVK010000135.1:4035-12065 GCA_964448105.1 uncultured Ignavibacteriaceae bacterium | reverse complement strand
CTTAAGTCGTGGATTAATGAGACCCATCTTCAAATGATAACCGTTTTAACGGTTTCAAAAATAATTCCACACGACAAGTTAATTCAACAATTTTACAGAACAAATTAAATAACGGAGGAAATGGTACACTCCATTTAACATAGTCGATAATATTTTAACGAAGGTTTCATCCCTATAATATATTAACCGCTTATCCTTCCAAATCACAAATCATAAAAAGAATCCTTAATTAATAAAAAATTACTTGACAAGAGGGGTTTTTCATCTTATTTTTGGAAACCAAAAATACAAATAGAGTTTCCAAAGTAGAAATTATAAATAAAAGCTGTTAAAATCAGCTTATTTTTTACAGAATGTGGAAACTCAGTAAACGAAATAAGTTTCTATAGGAGTAAAATCAATGGCAGATGATATTGAAATTAAAGATAGAATTTTAACCAGGTCAGAAGAAATGTTCTTAAAATTTGGATATTCAAAAGTTACAATGGACGAAATTGCTGCAAATTTAGGTATGAGCAAAAAAACATTATACAAATTTTTTCCAAGTAAAGAAGAATTGGTGAGAGAAATTATATACAAAATGCGCTGCGGTGTAAAAGATTATATAGATGCTTTATTAGCAAATGAAGAAATGGATTTTGTCGAAAAGCTTAAAAGGCTTATGAATTTAATCGGAAAACAGTCCTCAAAATTGCAGGGCCCATTGCTGGAGGATTTGCATAAAAATATTCCTGAAGTTTGGCAGCAGATAAATGAATTTAGAAAAGAAAACGTTAGGCAAAAATTTACTCAACTAATAAATATGGGAGTAGAAAAAGGAATTTTTCGAAAAGATATAGATCAGAGATTAATTGTTCTGATCTATTCAAGTGCAATACAAGGATTAATCAATCCTGAAATTTTATCACAAATGCCGTTTTCAGTTGAACAGGTTTTTGAATCGGTCATTAAAGTAATTTTCAGCGGCATTTTTTCGGAAGAGGGAAGAATTAAATACAATTCTTATCAAATTGAAGATCAAGCAAAGGAGAATGAGATTAAATGGATGTCAGAAAATATATAATTAAAATAATTTTAACAGTAATTGTTTTTTCGGCTGGTATTTTTGCACAAGATCAAAATACACTTACTCTTGATGAAAGTATAAACATCGGTTTGAAAAACAGCAACATGCTTCATTCATCAAAGATGCAGGTTAATTATGCTAATGCAAGGCTAAGTGAAATAAATACAAATAGGCTGCCATCACTTAAATTTTCAGCTGCATATACTAGATTGAGTTATATAGCACCTTTTATTCTTAATACACCGTTTGGTGATTTTAATATTTCACCTTCGATTCTTGATAGCTATAACCTTAAGCTTACATTGCAGCAGCCGCTCTTTACAGGTTTTAAATTATCAAGCAGTTCTAATATTGCGGAATATAATTATAAGGCTACGGAGGAAAAGTATAATAAGGATAAACAGGATTTGATTTATAATATTAAGAATGCTTTCTGGAATTTATTCAAAGCAAAAAAAGTAAGAGAAGTTACAGATCAAAATGTCGAGCAGGTTAAAGCTCATTTAATGAATGTTCAAAATTTTTATGAACAAGGATTGAGTACAAAAAATGATTTGTTAAAAGTCCAGGTTCAGCTTTCAGAATCGGAATTAAGACAGATTGATGCAAAAAATGCTGTTAAGCTTGCAAGAATAAATTTGTATAATGTAATAGGTATACCGCTAAATACGAATTCGGAAATTCCGGATTCGATTGATATTAAAACAAAAGAAGTAAACGATCTTGATGATTATATTGAAAAGGCATTGGATAACAGGCCGGAATTAAAAGCTATGCAGTATAATATCAAAGCCAGTGAAGCCGGGGTAACTTTTGCTCAGTCAGATTGGTATCCGCAAATATATCTTGCCGGAAATTATTACTACTCTGAACCTAATCAGAGAATTTTCCCGGCAGAAAATAGATTTAAAGATACATGGGATGTCGGTGTTTCGGTTTCGTTAAATTTATGGAATTGGGGTGCTACCGTAGATAAGACCGATCAAGCGGAAGCACAGCTTGAACAGGCTAAGGATTCTTATAAAATAATTAAAGACAATATTGTGCTGGAAGTTAATTCAAATTATCTCAATCTTGTTCAAAGCAAAGATAAAATTGCTGTTGCCGATGAAAGTGTTAGACAGGCTAAAGAAAATTACCGTGTTACCGATGAAACTTTTAAAAAAGGCTTAGCTTTAAATTCTGATCTTCTGGATTCTGAAGTTGCATTGCTTCAGGCTAATACAAATTATATCCAGGCTTTAGTCGATTATGAATTGGCAAAAGCTAAGTTGGAAAAATCAATTGGCGAAAATATAAAATAATTTAAAAGGATAATTTATATGAAAAGGTTAAAATATTTCATAATAACTTTTATTGTTGTTGGAGCAATAATGGCTTTGCTTCTTAACAACAAAGCAAAAATGGAAGCTAAATCTGAAAATGCAAAAATTGAAGCCTATCCTGTTACCGTTGCAGAAGTTGCAAAATCAAAGGCCGAAAGAACTCTTGAATTGGTTGGTACAATAACAGGCAATAATGATGTGGCAATTGTTTCCGAAGCTCAGGGCAGGGTAACAAAAGTTTATGCTGAGGTTGGAGATTATAAATCTGCAGGCTCTCCTATAATCCGGCTTGATGATGAATTAAAGCTCGCAGCATTTAAAACTGCGGAAGTTAATTATCAAAAAACTAAAAAAGATTATGACAGGTATCAGGCTTTACTTGCAACCAAAGCTGTTACGGATGCCCAATTAGAAAATGCAAAATTAGCTTTTCAGAGTGCAGAAGCTCAATACATTGTTGCAAAAAAAGAATATGAAGATACTAAAATTACTACCCCTATTTCCGGGGTAATTACCTCACGAACTGTTGATATTGGAAATTATGTAAACAAAACTATGGTAGTGGCAGAGGTTGTAGATATATCAAAATTGAAAGTAAAGCTTAATGTTGCCGAAGCAGATGTATTTAAATTGAAAGTTGGCGATAAAGTAAAGATCTCTACCGATGTATATCCAGGAGTTTCTTTCCCGGGTAAAATAGAAACTATAAGTGATAAAGGAGATGAAGCGCATACTTATCCGGTCGAGATTACTTTTATGAACAGCAAAGAGCATCCTTTGAAAGCGGGAATGTTTGGAAAAGTTTCTTTTAATTCTGTTTCCAAAGGTGAAAAGCTGCTGGTTCCGAGAGATGCCTTAATTGGCAGCATAAAAAATCCGCAGGTTTTTGTAATTGAAAATGGAGTCGCTAAAACAAGAGATATTGTAGTGGGTTCTACTTATAATAATAATCTTGAAGTTTTAAGCGGATTGAAACAAGGTGAAAAGGTAGTTGTTAACGGACAAAATAACCTTGCTGATAATTATAAAGTGCTGGTCGTTCAATAAGTATAGTAGAATATGATATTGATTCAGAATAATCAAAAATATACAAAAAAGAAAATGAGCATGGTTGAATAGAGGATGCATGTTTGCATGACTTGCACTTGAACTTACTCTTGAACTTGAACTTGTTTAGAATTTGTAAATAATGAAATTAAATATAAGAAGGATTTTAATATGACTATAACAGAGCTTTCGATAAAAAGACCCACACTTATTGTGGTTATATTCGCAGCTTTGGGTGTTCTGGGTTTATATAGTTTGAGCCAATTGAATTACGAGCTTCTTCCAAAAATTACTCCGCCTGTAATTACAATTGCTACTGTTTATCCGGGTGCTTCTCCTTATGAAGTTGAGACATCGGTAACAAAGCCGATTGAAGATGCAATATCAACACTGGATGAAATCGATAATGTTAATTCGACATCTTCCGAAGGTATTTCATTTGTTATGATACAATTCCAGCAAGCTGCAGATGTAGATGTTGCCTTGCAGAATGCACAAAGGAAAGTTAACGAAATATTATCGACTTTGCCTGCTGATGTAAAAACTCCGACGTTATCTAAATTTGCTTTAGATGAAATTCCTGTAATTAGAATGGGTGTTACTAGTAATATGCCTTCAACTCAATTCTATCAATTTATAAAAGATAGAATACAGCCGAGATTAGCAAAAATTCAGGGAGTTGGACAGATTACTTTAGTCGGCGGTGAAGAAAGGGAGATTCGTGTAAATCTAAATGCCGATAAAATCAAATCTTATGGATTATCGATTTTACAGGTTACCCAATCAATTAAATCGGCAAACATGGATTATCCAACCGGTAAAATCGAAGACAGCAAAGAGCAGTTTGTTGTTAGAATCGCTGGTAAATTTAATTCTGTAGATGCTTTAAGGAATTTAGTAATTGCCAAATCAAGAGAAGGCGGTGATATAAAGTTATCCGATATAGCAGAAATTGTTGACGGACAAAAAGATGTAACTACTATAAATAGAATTAATGGTATGCCTTCAGTCGGTATTCTCGTCCAGAAGCAAACCGATGCAAATGCTGTTGATGTTTCCAGGTTAGTAAGAAAAGAAATTAAAAACATGGAAAACGATTTTTCGGCAGAGAATGTAAAATTCAATATTGCTCAAGACGGTTCTCAATTCACTATCGATGCTGCTAACGGTGTCAAATTAGATCTGGCACTTGCAGTAATACTTGTTGCATTTGTCATGCTTCTTTTCCTGCACAGCTACAGGAATTCCTTTATAGTATTGCTTGCAATCCCTGCATCATTAATATCTACTTTTGTAGTAATCTATGCTTTCGGTTATACGCTGAATTTGATGACATTGCTTGGATTATCTCTTGTTGTAGGTATTCTTGTAGATGATTCGATAGTTGTTCTAGAAAATATTCATCATCATCTTGAAAAAGGTGAAGATAAAGTTAAAGCCGCAATAAAAGGAAGAAATGAAATCGGCTTTGCTGCACTGGCAATTACAATGGTTGACGTTGTGGTTTTTGTTCCGCTTGCTTTAACAGGCGGTTTGGTCGGAAATATAATTAGAGAATTTGCTGTTGTAGTGGTTATTTCAACTTTGTTAAGCTTATTTGTTTCATTTACTGTTACCCCGCTTTTAGCGTCGAGGATAAGTAAGTTGGAAAGCTTAAGCAAGGGAACTTTAATCGGCCGGTTTGGTGATTGGTTTGAAAAGACCTTTAAGAAAGTCTCAGCTCATTATATTAATGTACTAAAGTGGGGGCTAAGCAAACGCTGGGCAGTAATCACGATTTCCGCTGTTTTATTTATCGCTGCCTTTGCTCTTGTTCCTGCCGGTTTTATCGGAAGCGAATTTATTACACAATCCGATAGAGGTGAGTTTGCAGTAATTTTAGAATTGTCTCCAGGTTCGTCAGTCGAGAACACAAACTTTGTAACTCAGAAGGTAGAGAAATATATTGAAAGTCTTCCGGAAACAAAAAATGTTTTCACTACAGTTGGCGCTTCCAATGAAGGTCTGGTCGGACAAACTTCAAATTATGCTTCCGAGCTTGATGTTGCGCTAGTTCCTAAGGATCAAAGAAGCAGATCAACGGATGAAATAGGAGAATTAATTAAGAAATTTGCCTGGCAGATACCCGGTGTTGAAGTTAGAGTAAATCCTATCGGTATTTTTGGTACTGCTAATCAAACACCGATACAAATAATTGTTAATGGTGCCGATAGGAATGAAGTTAAAAAAGGTGCCGATATTGTAGCCCAGGCTTTGAAGAAAATCCCGGGTACTGCAGATGTGAGATTATCATCGGAAGAAGGGAAGCCTGAAACAAGGATAGAGATTGACAGGGAAAAATTAGCAAGCTTCGGTCTGTCAATCGCAGAAGTTGGAGCAGCTTTAAGGGTTGCGCTAACTGGTGACGATGATTCCAAATATAGAGATGGGAATGATGATTATAATATAAGGATTTCATTGGATCAATTTGACAGATCTAAAATATCGGATGTCGGAAGCTTGACCTTCCTTAATAAAAAAGGTCAGCCGGTTGAGTTGAAACAGTTTGCAGATATTTATCAAACTACCGGTCCTACAAAGCTTCAAAGAAGAAACAGGATAAATGCTGTTACTGTTTATTCGCAAGCTGTAGGCAGACCAAGCGGAAGTATCGGGGCAGATTTGAAGAATCAAATTGCTAAAGGTATTCTACCTAAAGGTGTTGATGTAGCTTATGAAGGTGATCTTAAGAATCAGGCAGATTCATTTGGCAGCTTAGGCCTGGCAATGATTGCGGCAATTATATTCGTGTACATGGTTATGGTTGCATTATATGATTCGTACTTAGATCCTTTTATAGTTCTATTTTCAATCCCGGTTGCTATGGTAGGTGCATTTCTCGCATTAGCATTAACGATGAAAACTTTAAATATTTTTTCCATCTTAGGAATTATAATGCTGGTTGGATTGGTTGGAAAAAATGCAATTCTTTTAGTCGATAGAGCAAACCAGGTGCGGAAAGAAAATGGACTTTCTCCGTATGATGCAATAATTGATGCCGGACAAAATAGGTTAAGGCCAATATTAATGACGACTACCGCAATGGTTATCGGTATGCTGCCTTTAGCTTTAGCAACCGATTCAGGCTCCGAATGGAAATCCGGTCTAGCTTGGGCAATTATCGGCGGGTTAATAAGCTCTATGTTTTTAACATTGGTTCTTGTCCCGGTTGTATATTTGAAAGCAGAAACATGGAAAGAAACCGTACCGGCATTTTTCAAACGGCATTTCGGAAAGAAAGAAGAAGAAGTGAAAGAAAAGGAAGAAGTCCCGGAGTACACATTTCAAGAAGATTAAACTTTAGATGCTAGATGCTGGATAATTCAACAATATCCTAATATCGTGAATCAAGTATCGAGTATCTTGGATTTTTAGGGCTGTATCTGGATCACATTTACAGCCCTTCGTATTAATAAAACTTAAAATATTTGCTTAAATCGCACAATTCTAGTACATACCCTAATTTTTTGCTTTGAAACTTTTCCTTAAAATGACCATCTTATTAATTGTAGTTTTTTAGAATAATTGAGGGCAAAAAATGAATTACATTATAGAAGGAAACGATTCTAATTTTGAACAGGAAGTATTAAAATCAGATGTCCCGGTAGTTGTTGATTTCTGGGCTCCATGGTGCGGGCCTTGCCGTACAGTTGCTCCTATGGTCGATGAAGTAGCACAAGAATATTTTGGAAGAGTTAAAGTTGTTAAATTAAATACAGATGAAAATCAATACACGGCATACCGTTATGGTATAAGAAGCATTCCTACATTAGGAATATTTAATAATGGACAGGTACGTGAGGCTATAATTGGTGCAGTCCCCAAAAAACATCTGGAAGATAAATTAAAACCATTTGTTAAAAGAGCTAATTAAATAATTAATTTATATTTCCTTTTTATCGAAAGAGGCTTCTATTTGAAGCCTCTTTTTTGTTTTAAAATATATTTTATTCCTATAACTCTTTATATTATGATAGTTTAATTTATATTAAGAAATAAAAAAGTAACAAATTAATGATATTTTATAAAATCTGGTTGTTTTATTATTAATTATTACACTTACAATTTTAAGTTGATTAGTTTTTATTTAAATATTGATTTTCCAATTGAGAAAATTCTTTTTCAACTTCTTCTTTTATGGCTACCTCTCTTAATAATCTTTTACTCTTTCTCAATAGTTTTCTCTCTGGGACATTTGTCTTAAATATGTCGGACATAAATTTATTCATAATCTCAATTCTCAAATCATACAGGTATGATAACATTAAAAAATTTTGTATTGCTTTTGAAATAATTACAAATTGGTTATTAATATTTAATTCTTTGATTATTTCTTTAATTTCTTCTTGGTCAATACTAAATTCAGAATAATATACTTGTGTCGATAAGTAACTATTACCAATCTTTATTATAGCTTCTGATAAATTGGTAATTTCAATATTAAATTTTTCAAATGCTTTTATACAATAATTTTTTCTAACATCTTTTTTATTAATTGTCATATTATATTCACGATTTTTTCTTAAATGAATAGCTATTAATAATAAAGCTAT
>CAYUVK010000135.1:0-3935 GCA_964448105.1 uncultured Ignavibacteriaceae bacterium | reverse complement strand
TATAATCATAAAGACAAATTTATATATCTGATTATATACAGTTTGTAATATCATTTAAATTTGGAATAGAATTATTATTTGCTTTCAAGTTCATCCCCAAACACAATCATAGTTGTTACAAATAAACTCTTTTCTTATTACTAGGCAAGTAAAACTTAATATTATTAAAAGCAATTATAATTAACCGCAGAGAACTAAGAGGAAACACAGAATTCTCAGAGAGCATTCTCTGTTAGCTCTATGGTAAAGAAATATCATTATATGTTTTTATCGAAAGAAATATTTCACACTTACGGTGTTCTGAAATCTTTTTTAGTTATTTTTTTGTTAATAATATTTCACCGCTCTGGGGTTGGGAAATAAATAATTACTCACTGTATATGAATGAAATGTTATTAATAACGAAAAATCAAACTCCGTTAGGAGTGATATGGTATTAAAAATTCCTTAAAGTGAAGTAAATAAACTCCTTTAGGAGTGAAATATTGAAAAGTATCATTTCCTCTAATTTAAAGAATGTTAAAAAATTTAAATTTATTGCTAAAACCATTAACCACAAAACACTCAGAGGAAACACTAGAGGCTGTAAACTTTGATCTCAGAACATCGATTAACGATCTTTGATTTTTGATTTTTCCCTGCAATGGCTGGATCAACTTCTTAAACCGTAAATCGTTAATCCTTGTTATTAAATCAGAAATATTTTTTAAGAAGCTTACTCCAAAAACAAAATTTTTATGATTGATTAAAAATTTATTTTTATTATCACTTCATTCACCTTTACTTTTTCTCCAATTTATTTTATGTTTGATCAATAATTAACTGAACCTTTAAATCTATCCTGAGAGATGGAAAAGGAATGAGAATAGAATCAATAAAAAAAGGAACCTCCAATCCCTAATATGTGGGAACGGAGGATTTTTTATATATGGACATAAAATCAAAAGTAATAGATAGTACCGGATTAAAAAGAATCATTACAAGAATATCTCATGAGATATTGGAGAAAAACAAGGGCTCCAATAATTTGGTTCTAATGGGAATGCGGACAAGGGGAGAATACCTTGCAAGAAGAATCTGGGGAAAGATGAAGGAGATTGAAAAGAAAGAGCTTCCTTTAGGAGTTCTGGATGTCACCTTGTACCGTGATGATTTTAGAGTGCGTTTGAAGCAGCCGGAAGTTTCTGTTTCAAATATTACGTTCGATATAAATGAAAAAGATATCATTCTTATTGATGATGTTTTATATACCGGCAGGACAGTCCGTTCAGCTTTAAATGCTTTAATGGATATGGGACGCCCGGCTTCTATTCAGCTTTTTGTTTTAGCTGATAGGGGGCACCGTGAACTGCCGATTAGAGCCGATTACGTCGGGAAAAATATTCCTACTTCTGTTAATGAAGAAATCAAAGTAAAAATGGAAGAAATAGATGGCGAAGATGCGATCTATTTAGTTAATATTAATAAATAACTTAACCTCGACACCTTTAGAGAGTGATGAAAAATGATTTTTGTTATTCAAAATTTGTCAGTCTGAGCCTGCCTGCGCGAAGCTTCGGCAAAGGCAGGCTTGTCGAAGACTGAAAACCGATTAAAATGTCATACTTCGACGAGCTCAGTATGACATTTAACTACTTTTAGTGATCCACGACGGGTGGTAAGGTTAAACAAATAAAATAAAATAATTCTCAAAAAGTGAAATATGCCTTTATCAAACAGACATTTGTTAGGTCTACAAAATGTACCTAAAGAAGATATACAGCTGATTCTCGATACAGCAATTACTTTCCGTGAAGTTTTGGAGCGGCCGATAAAAAAAGTTCCTACTCTGCAGGGAAAAACAGTTGTTAATCTTTTTTTTGAAAACTCTACACGTACAAGAATTTCATTCGAGCTTGCCGAAAAAAGACTCTCGGCAGATTCGATCAACTTTTCCGCTTCTGCTAGTAGCGTAAGCAAAGGGGAAACGTTAAAAGATACAATGAGAAATATCGAAGCAATGAAAGTCGATATGGTTGTTGTAAGGCATTCCGCTGCAGGCACACCATATTTTTTAACGCAAATATGCAAAGCGAATATTATAAATGCAGGAGACGGAATACACGAACACCCGACTCAAGGTTTATTGGATATGTATTCGATTCGAGAAAAATTCGGAAGAATTGAAGGATTGAAAGTCTGTATTGTTGGGGATATTGCTCACAGCCGTGTTGCTTTATCAAATATTTACGGGTTAAAAACTATGGGTGCACAAGTTTCGGTGTGCGGCCCTTCGACAATGATTCCCAAATTTATTGAGGACCTTGGCGTTAATGTAATTTATAATATTGATGAAGCTATTCAAGAAAATGACGTTTTGAATGTCTTAAGAATTCAGCTGGAAAGAAAAGCCCGCGAATATTTCCCTTCCATAAGGGAGTATGCAAAATATTTCGGGATAAATGAAGAAAGACTGTTAAAGAATGGGAAAGATATTTTGATTCTTCACCCGGGGCCAATAAACAGAGGGGTCGAACTTTCCTCTGCGGTTGCAGATGGAATGAATCAAATAATTTTGAAACAGGTCACTAACGGTGTAGCTGTTAGAATGGCAGTTTTATATTTATTAGGCACTTTAAATTAAAAAGGGAATTCAATGAAAATTATCTTAAAAGATGTAAAGATAGTTCATCCTCAACAGGAAGAGATCAAAGAAAAAACAAATCTGCTGATAGTTGATGGGGTTATATCGAAAATTGGAAAACTTGAAAAAGAAGATAATAAAGATGCAAGGGTATTTGAGCTTGATGGTAAAGTAGTAACTCCCGGTTTCTTTGATATGCATGTACATTTACGAGAGCCGGGGAGGGAAGATGAAGAAACCGTTAAAACAGGAAGTAACAGCGCTGCAAATGGAGGATTTACAGGGATCGCGTGTATGCCGAATACAGAACCGGCGATTGATTCGGCACAGGTTATTGAATTAATTAAAAAGGAAGCGGCCGGTCATCTTGTAGATGTTTATCCTATTGCTGCCGCTACAGTTGGAAGACACGGCGAATTGTTATCTCCTATGGCAGAATTATATGAATCAGGAGCTGTCGGCTTTTCTGATGATGGAGTAGCAGTTAAAACCGCCGGAATGCTGAAAAGAGCTTTTGAATAT
This sequence comes from uncultured Ignavibacteriaceae bacterium, assembly GCA_964448105.1. Taxonomy (GTDB): domain Bacteria; phylum Bacteroidota; class Ignavibacteria; order Ignavibacteriales; family Ignavibacteriaceae; genus CAVQBP01. Next base: position 790 of record CAYUVK010000135.1, on the reverse strand, counting down.
TCAAGCATGTATAATCTTCCTGTTATTGAACACTGCGAAGATGAATCTCTTGCCGGCGGGGCAATGAATGAGAGTATTAATTCTACATTGCTCGGTCTTTCTCCAATTCCATCTGTAGCGGAAGATATAATTGTAATGAGAGATATTTTAATTGCTGAATATGTTAAAGGAAAAATTCATATTGCGCACATCAGTACAAAGAATGCTGTTGATATGGTCAGAGAGGCAAAGAAGAAGGGGATCAAAATTACTGCGGAAGTTACACCGCATCATTTTACTCTTACTGATGATGCAGTAAAAACTTATGATACAAATGTAAAGATGAATCCTCCGTTAAGGACAAGAGCAGATGTAGATGCAGTCATTACGGGATTAAAAGACGGTACGATAGATTGTATTGTAAGCGATCATGCACCTCATTCTCCCGAAGAAAAAGAAACAGAGTTTGAATTTGCACCAAATGGCATCATCGGTCTTGAAACAGAAATCGGCCTGTCTTTATCTGAATTATATCATAAAAAGATTTTAACATTTGAAATGATTGTTGAAAAGTTTGCAGTTAATCCAAGAAAAATTTTAAATATTCCAATTCCGAAAATTGAAGCAGGACAGAAAGCCAATCTAACAATATTAGATTTGGACGAAGTCTGGACTGTGGATATTGATAAATTTAAAAGTAAATCAAGTAATTCCCCCTTCGATAAAAAGCTATTAACAGGTAAAGCATTAGGTGTTATAAATAATGGTAAAATGTTTTTTAATGATGAATTTATTGATATTTAGAAGATTA
>CAYUVK010000134.1:8742-12120 GCA_964448105.1 uncultured Ignavibacteriaceae bacterium | reverse complement strand
AAAATATCATTAGGCTGGTTTAGAAGCCGAGTTTTATAGAACGGGTTTATGACAGATATTTGATAGGTGCCGTCTTCATTATAATCAACTTTAAGTTCACCTTTGGGATATGACGCCTGAGACAATATATGAGAATAATTAATATTGAATACAATCCAGGAAAACGGTTCAGGCAAATACCAGAAATGAGTCTGCCATTCTGTTTCTATACCCCAGACATCAATGGGAATCGGATTGTTAATATAAGTATTAAAAGTAAACAACTGATGCCTATCCTGCGGCAGGTCCGGGTAGGCGTTTAAATCCGTAACAAATGTTTGATTCGAAAAGACCAGGTTTTTAATTCTCTTTTTGAAGCCATTTAATGTAAATAAACCGATTTCATTATTAAAAAAAGAAAATACAAGATCATAATTTTCCGAAGTCGCAGGCTTTAAATTATAATTGTTATAAACAATGGAAGTCTGATCAACCGTATAACTTGGTACTATAGCAGAATACGGCGGGTAGTTTAATGTATTAGTATATGCGAAATGGAGCTGGAACCAGGAAAAAGGTTTATAAATCAAATGGACCATCGGCAGCCAATATCCGATGGCTACGGTTTTGATTGCAGTTTTGTACAGATAATTTTCAGGATAAGTTTTTTCTATTCTGTAACCAAAGTAAGTTGTTGTAAGATTTTGATACCGTACTCCGGGCAGAAATGTTACTAAATCTCCAAAATTAAATTTTGTCATTAAATATGCAGCACTTTTATTTTCCGTACCATGATAATCGGGAATAGTTGAATTATACTGATCGGATTTAGTAAGTCCGGGGGTCCGGACAAAATCATAAATTAAGTTCATAAGATTTATATCTACCGGGTAATAGATAGAATAATCTCCATTGAAAAAGTCCCCAAACGAATAAGTTCTATCTATAAAGTTCTTTATAGTTGGACTGTAATTGTAGGTTTGAAATCCAGAGTAGTGCTTTAAAATTTGCGAAATTGAAACCTCCGGTGGCGACGACGGACCCGTCCATCTGTCAGAATCATATGATCGTTTACGGTATTGATACATCCCGCCGAATTTTAGATTTGCCGTGAAAAAATCAGAAATTAAATAATCAGAATTAAAATCAACCGCTGCAGTTAATGCTCTGTCTCTTACGTAACTTGAATTATCAGAAACTCCACTATACCAGGCAGACGCTTCATTTGGAACCACCAGAGATGCAACGGCTTTGGGTGTTAGTTTTGAATAATTTCCAAAACGGGAAAAACCTCCATACCTTTGATAAAACGAAATAGATAAATTTTTTGGATTAAGGCTTTCGGAATATGCATGCGCTAGTTTTAGATCGATATTAAAAAAAGGAACATTCTGTTTAATACTGAAAATATTTACAATCGAATTTAATTTATCCCGAATATCGGCTGCCGAATAATTCACAGAAATCTGCTGAGGATAAATTGATTCTCCCCTGTAAACCCTTTTAATATCATACCTGGAGAAAAGATTTTTAAATCCAATTTCACCGGTGGAATATTTATAATCTAAAACGGCAGTTAAATCCTCTCTTTCATTTCTGCTGACGTAATCGCCTAAACCTACATATGTAATATCCGGGGTTCCTAAATCGCCATGAAGTTTATCATTCAGGTAATAATTCGCATATAAGGAATTTCCGCCTGGATTTCTCCTTTCAATAGAGCCTTGTAAAAATAATCCCAGCTTTTGCGAAAAAAAACGCTGCTGATAAGTTCCTGATAGTCTGTAATTATTATAATTGTCTTTTAAATCATTATATCCGCCCTGCATTACCAGTTCGAAAGATGGTGAGTAGGAACTATCTACTGCTTTCCTCAAATCGAAATTTACTACTCCTCCAAGAACTGCCGCGTCCATATCGGGTGTGATGGCTTTTATAACTTCAACCCCGCCGAGTATTCCTGATGAAATCAAGCTTAGATTTGTTGACCTGTCTCCTACCAATGTTGATTGAGTATATTCCCCGTTTACAGCAATATTTGGTGGAAGCTGAATTCCGTCGATGGTAACCTGGTTGTATTGAGGAGACAAACCGCGTATAACAAGTTCGGCACCTTCTCCTCCATTCCGTATAAGTGAGACTCCCGGAAGTCTTGCCGCAACATCCGCAGCATTAACGTCCGGCAGCTTCTGTATCCGTTCCGATGAAACAACGTTCTTAATTTGCTCCGCAGATAACTGCTTGTTTATTGCTTCATTCTGACCGATAGCCTGAGATGTTATCGTTACCGTTTGTCCTTCTACACTTACACGATTTAATTTTATTGTAGTCTCCAAGACCCGGTTTGCTTTTAATGCTACTTCAAGTTCCTTGGTTTCATAGCCGACATACGAAGCTTTAACTTTATAGTTACCGGGGGGAATGTTCCGGATTATAAATTTACCTTCATCATCAGTAGCAGTACCAATACTTATTCCAACTAATATAATATTTGCCCCGCGTAGAAAATCATTAGTCACCGAATCTATAACCGTACCTCTCATTGTTACTGATTGGGCCAGTACAGCATTGACGAATAACATGAATAACAATAATATATTAACTGGCTGTAATTTTTTATTCCTTTCGAACATGATTACCTGCTAGAAAGAATCCTAAAGCTGACAGCATTAAAAATCACTTTAACATTATGAGTATCCGCAAACATCAGGAAGCTTTCTTTCCGCTGCATTTTTTTATTTTCTATTTGATATATCAATTCAAATTATTCAAAAGCTAACCCTAAGTCCGAGGTCCCCGGTCATACCATATCTTTCAATTGAGACAGGGTAACCGTTCTTTTGATTAATATCTGTATCGTTTTCCCCGGTAATATTATTCAAGTTCATAAAAATTTGGATCCCATACCAGGGGAGTTCTTGTTTAATAGACAAATCCCATCTAATATATTTATCTGAATTAATCCTGTTCTGCATCCAGAAATCCGGTTTCTTAAAGATGTTATTTTGATATAACATTGAAAGTCTGCTTGAGAATCCTTTATAATCAACACCAACGGCAAAATTTAAGATATCATTTGGCTGGTTTAGCAACCGTGTTGTATAAAATGTGTCAAGGACAGATCTCGTAAATGTACCATCGGGATTATAAACAATATTTACTTCACTTCTGGGATAACTGGCTTCCGAAAAAATATGGGTGTAGTTAATATTAAACACAACCCACGAAAAAGGTTCGGGCAGATACCAGAAGTGAGTCTGCCAGTCTGTTTCAATTCCCCAAACGTCGATTGCATTAGGATTATTAATGAACGTGTTAAATTCAAACAACTGATTTCTATTTTGCGGCAGTTCTGGATATGCACTTAAATCAGAGAGATATGTTGTAGATGCAAAGATT
>CAYUVK010000134.1:356-8732 GCA_964448105.1 uncultured Ignavibacteriaceae bacterium | reverse complement strand
CAATCAATCTCTTTCTTTTTGATAATCAGCGGAGGTGCAAAACGGATAGTGTGAGTATGGGTTTGATTGCAAAGTATCCCGCTTTCAATAAGTTTTTCAACAAAAGGCCTTGCCCCTTCCAACTCATTTTTCAATTCTTTTTTTGAAACCGTCAATTGCAAATAATCCGAGCTCATTATTATAAAATGAAAAAACAAGGTCATAATTTTCAGAAGTCGCCGGTTTTAAATTATAATTATTGTAGGAAATGGAGTTTAAACTTATCTGATATCTCGGTACTATTGCGCTGTAACCAGGATAATTCAATGTATGAGTATATGCAAAATGCACCTGCATCCAGCTCAGGGGTTTATAAATTAAATGGAGCATAGGAAGCCAATATCCGTGAGCTATTGTGACCGTAGTATCTGTAACACGGTATCCGCCAGGGATCTGTTCCGTTCTATGCCCAAAATAACTCGTAGTTAGATTTTGATATCGAACCCCTGGTAAAATGGAAATTAATTCACCGAGATTAATGGTAGCCATTGCATAAGCAGCGCTTTTTTTCTCGTTTCCGTTATAATCAAAAACCGAGGATACATTCTTTACATTTTGAAAGCTTTCCGGAGATGCACCGACTCTAACCAGATCAAAAATTTGATGCATAAAATTTTTACCTATAGGATATACGATCGGGTAATCACCGTTAAGGAAATTTCCGAATGAATAACCTTTATCAATAAAATTTGTTACTGTAACACTGCTTCCGTAAGTCTCCATCCACGGGTAAAATTGCAAAATTTTTGAAACTGTATTTCCGCCCCCTAAATAAATATTCGGTCCGAGTCCGTAACTATAATCATATGATCTATCCCTGTATTGGAACATGCCGCCGAATTTTATTTTAGTTGTCAGAAAATTCGAAAAAACATACTGGGTTTGTAAATCAATTGCTCCCGTTACTGTTCTGTCTCTTGAAAAATTTGCGGAGTAGTTGATAGTTTCTAAATTGGCAATTGAACTATTAGGTTTAACCAGTGCTATTAATGCTTTCGGATTTAGTTTTGATAAATTTCCCAATCCGGATAAACCTGCATTTTGCTGCCAAAATGAAAATGATAAATCTCCGGGATTATTGCTTTCCGAATAAGTATGAGAAAGTTTAAGATCAATATGGAAAATAGGAATATCCTGCTTAATGCTGATGAGATTAGTGATTACGTTCAATTTATTTTTAGAATCAGTGGCCGAATAATACATCCAGTTTCGATTTTGAATGACTGATTCCGTTCTGGAAACAGGTGTTGTATTACTTGTACTGAAAAAATTATAGAAATCAATTTCACCAGACGAGTGGGAGTAATCTAATACTGCAGTAATACCGTCTCTTTCCCGTATTCTTGCAACATCCGTCAGATTTAATGAAATAAGATCCGGCACACCTTGATCGCCGTGAGCCTTATCATTAAGCTGGTAATTTACTCCCAGTTGATTTGAACTCCGGTTACGTTTTTCTATCGACCCCTGCAAAAACAAACCTAATTTTTGATCAAAAAATCTCTGTTCGTATGAACCGACTATCATATAATCATCAGTTGCTCTTTTTAGTGCGTTATGGCTTCCCTGTACAAGTAAACTAAATGACGGTAAACCGGAATTGCTCTTAGCTGCTTTTTTCAACCCGAAATTTACTACACCACCAAGTACGGCAGCATCCATATCAGGCGTAATTGCTTTGATTACTTCTATTCCGCCAAGCATACTTGAAGATATCATGCTCAGATTTGTAGCTCTGTCGCCAATTAAAGATGATTGAGAATTCGGATCATTTGACACGACATTTCCGGGGAGCTGGATTCCATCAATAGTAATCTCATTATATTGAGGTGATAAACCGCGGATAACAACTTGAGAACCTTCTCCTCCTTCCCGTATAAGTGAGACACCGGGAAGCCTGGCAACAGATTCAGCAGCATTAGCATCTGGCAGTTCTTGAATACGTGCTAACGAAACTACATTTTTAATTTGATCGGCCGACAACTGCTGGTTAATTGCTTCATTTTGTCCGCTTGCCTGGGCTGTTACGACTACAGTCTGTCCTTCTATACTTGCAGGACTCAATTTAATCTCTGTTTCAAATACCCTGCCCGCTTGTAATTCAGCATCAAATTCATTTGTTTTATATCCGACATAAGATGTCCTAACTTTATAAGAACCGGCGGGAATGTTCCTTATTACAAATTTTCCTTCATTATCGCTTGCAGCACCGATACTTGTTCCAAGCAATAAAATATTTGCACCGGGTAAGGATTCTTTGGTTATTGCGTCAACAATAGTTCCTTTCATTGTGACAGTCTGTGCCGAAAGAGTATTCAGAAATAAAAAGAATACTAAAGAAATAAATAGATGTAACTTTTTATTTATTTTAATCATAAATACCTCTAGGGAAAGCTTTTTATTAATAATTTACTTTTACGAATACCTTCTACTTTTCCGATTTAACATTTTACTGCATATCAAAATTCAAATACGAATGCTTTAATCGATAGATATTTTTTCCTTGGAGATTTTAAAATTCTATGTTTCTTTCTTTAATATTTCGATTTCTACTACTATCTTATTAAAACCATCTTCCTGACAGCAGTCCTGCCATCAGCTATCAGACGGTAAAAGTAAATTCCGCTTGGCAGTTGAGCCCCGTTAAAATCCACGCGGTGTCTACCGGCAAGCATATAACCATCGACTAGTGTACTGATTTCCCTGCCGAGAGCATCATATACCTTCAATTCAACATGCCCACCTTTAATCAATTCATAGCTTATGACCGTGGCTGGATTAAACGGGTTAGGATAATTTTGCATAAGGGTAAATTCTTGCAGAATTCCATTCTTATGAGCACCTTCATCTTGCACATCTGTTACGGGAACTACTAAAGCATCGAATACTGAATCAGTATACGATTTGAGATTGTTCGCCGCATACACCATTATGCCTGCTTTTGGACCCAGGGAAGGCTGCCAGGCTGCAACAGTTGATGCAAAATTTAGTTCATTATTATTAATTAGAACTCCAATCATAGTCTTTGAGGCTCCGATAGAATCAGCCCATTGATTGAACCGGTTGACATAATTAGCATCAAAATAAGCCATATCCATTAAAAAATTTAAGTGAGCCATAATGTCTTTAGATCTGCCTATTTCAAAACCCGGTTCTCCCCAGTATCCTTTAATCATAGCAGCTATATACATTTGTGAATCACTGTAAACTGATAAAGGTCCAAAATATTTACCAATTTCTTTTAACAGTAATTTATAATTAGCATTGCCTTGTGCTCTATGCTCAATATCGAGGGAAATCCCATCCAGATGCAAAGAATCAATTGCACATGATTTGATGAATTCCGCAAACTGCTGATAGTATAATTTTTTTCCATCGTAAGTTGTGAAAGGAGTTGAAGTACTCCAGGAAGGATTGTCGTCAACATTCATTAAAATTTTTACTCCCCTTGCCTGCAATATTATAACATCTCGAAGTATTTCACTATAATAATGATATTTAACATTTCTCATCCAGCCGGTAGAATAGTGGGTGGAATCAGTTAGTTCCCACAATGTCCCTTCAAAAATAACTACTATATTAGCATTATCTGTGAAACTAGTAAGCGGAAAATGGTCGGGTCCGCCGGAATCAAAAACGTAGTAAGCTACCTTATTATTCCCGGCATCCGGTAGATTACCATTTTGGGCTTGTACAGCCGAACTTGTAACTGGTTCTAAAAATACAAGCACTAAAACTATTTCTGCAAATTCTTTTATCTTCATCAATTATTTTTTTGCGAGTCTCCCGTTTCAATTCAAAGTAAAATTCAACTTATTATTACTATAAATTGAATATTTGTTAACAGCTTCCTTATAAAGGCAGAGGAAAATATCTATCTAGAAGGGAAATATTCAGGAAAACCAGCATGTGAAAACATTGGATTTAACCAAGCCTTTAATAAATAATTAATTAGATTTTAGGAGCCCTGACTGCTGATTTAGATCTTCAACCAATTCTTCTCCCATAATAACTTTTACTTTACAGACTTCCTTTTTGGATACTGGAAGAATATTCCCTTCAATCTCATCGCCATCAACTGAAATAAATTTTAAACCGCGTTCTATTCCGGAAGGATTTTCCACCTCAATAATATATTTAGTACCCCTAAAAATTCTTTCCACTTTAAAAGATTTCCACACAGATGGAATTACCGGATCAATCAATAATCCTTTATAAGTAGGCCTAATACCCAAAATATAATCAAAAGCAATCCTGTACATCCATGCCGCAGTGCCGGTTTGCCACGAATGGCTGGCTTTTCCGCCGCTATCGTGCTCATCGCTTGTAATATATTGTGAATACACATATGGTTCGGCATGATAAACATCAGAATCAATTTTATTCGGTAAAAGCTTTTTGTAGTAATCAAACGCCTGGTTACCCCTGCCCATCATGCACTCTGCCTGTATTAACCAGGTAGTTGTATGATTGAATACTGCTGCATTTTCTTTTTTGCCCGGTGCACACCTGGTAATTAAACCGATATTAGGATCAATTTCTCTAAATGCAGGCGAACAAATTTTCGGTCCGAATTCGGAATCAAGATGTGATTTTACACTATTTAAAGAAGATATCAACCTGGCTTTATCAGGCATATTGGCTATTACCGGCCAGCTTTGAGTATTAATAAAAATTTTTCCGTATTTGTTGTCTTTCGAACCGATTTTTCTATCATTATCTCCAAAAGCCCTGATATACCATTCACCGTCCCAGCAATATTCATCAATACTTGCACAAATTTTGTCTCTTAATAATATTATGTTTTTCGTGTCAACTTTAATATTTTCAAACAATTCAAGTAATCTGTTCAGCATAGCAACATAGAACATACCGCCCCAGACACTTTCACCCCCGTCATCCCCACCAATATAATCGAGAGTATCGTTCCAATCTCCTCGGCCAAAAATTGGTAAATTATGTTTTGCCAGATTACTATTAACAAACTTTACTACTGCTATCAAATGGTCAAGAATAGTTCCTTCTTGTTTATCAACAAAAGGGACTTTTTGATCTAATATTGAAAAATTCCCTGTTTCTATTATATATGCCGTCACTGCAAGAATAAACCATAATGGATCATCGCAGTGTTTTGTAAGCTCACCGTTTCCGTCATTATAAAAATGATGATAAGCCCTTCCATCAGAAAACATCTGACGTGCTAAAAACATTATACGTTCATAAGCTTTCGAAGGTAATGAAATTGTAACTGCAATAATATCCTGTGAAGTATCCCTGAAACCAAACCCCCTGCTTATTCCCCAATAATAAAAACTTGCAACTCTTCCCACATCGAAAGCAACTTTAGCCTGGTATTGAATCCAGTAGTTCATAAAAGTGTTTACTTCCTGATCCGGTGTTTCAGTTACCGCATAGCTAAAAAATTTATCCCAGCTTTCTTTTACTTTATTTAATGCGTCATCAATAGATTTGGTATCCGAATAAAGGGATGCAGCCTTCTCTTTATTCTGCTCAAATTCAGTTTTAGGTATAACACCTAGTGAAAAAATTATATCTTTTGATTCTCCCGGTTCTAATTCTATATCAACCTGTAAAACACCTACAGCATTACCATAATCAGTATTTTGACATGTTAAATCTCCGGTTTCAACAGCTTCAGGATTATTTTCATTCCTGTACAACCCTATAAACCTTTCCCTTAAAGTTTCATACTTAACAACGGGTTGATTTACAGTAAAGAATGTCCACTGATCCCATTCCTGGTTTTCCTGCTGCTGGGTTCCGTTGGATTGTGTAATCCAATAAGTTTTAGTTGCAAAAAGTGAATTTAATTTTTTGTCGAAGTATACGCGGTTAAAATGCTGGTCATCGCATTGATTAATTATATCGATCAACCCATGTCCTAATGCAAATTCAATATATCCGAATAAAGATAGTCTGCGTTTGTTTTTTGAATTATTTGTTATAGTAGCTTTCCAGATTTCCCTCTGATCGTCCTGGGGTACAAAATATAAAACAGAAGATTTTATATCATATAGCTCGGCATCAATTTTCGTATAACCGAAACCGTGAATAACTTTATACGCTTCAGGTTTTTTTCCGACAGGCTGCCACGACAAGCTCCAAAACTCTGAACTATCGATGTCTTTGATATAGATATATTTCCCCGGACGATCAGGAGGCAAATCGTTTATTCGATATCTTGTGATTCTACCGTGAAGTGGATTTTTATAATAGCTGATTCCTCCCCCGTTATTGGAAATTGTAGCAAAATAATTTTCGTTATATATATAGTTAATCCATGGAGTAGGTGTCTTTACATTTGTAATTATAAATTCTTTACCGCTTTTAGAAAAGTAACCATATCCCATCTATGAACTCCACTATAAATTTCATTCGTAACAACCCACCATTTATTATTTATAATGATGTTTGGGAATAATTTTTCAGAAATTTTAATGCTGAAAATTATTAAGTAGATTAAAACTGTTTATTTTAATCTAAAATTAACTCGATGCAAAATATAATTTCCTCTGCCAAAAAGCAAATGGAATTTTAATTTTCAATAAATATTGCTTAACAAATTTAATTTTTCAACTAATAGTTTATTTCTTAACAAAATTTTCGATTTTGATTTAAGAAAATTTTCTTGAATTTTTGACATGTAAATCCTTTGTAAAATCGATTGGGAATAATCTTTTTTAACTTATTTATCGATTAATTGGAAGTCTGAAGAAATCCTCGAGAACCAGTGAAGCAGCTCCCACTGCAACGGAATACAAATGATATTTATCTGCTATTATATTTATGGAATCACTAATCATTGACACAACTCTCATTTCAATTTCTTTTCTCACAGACTCAATTAAAACATCCTCGATTTCCGAAATAACACCGGTTATTATCAATGTATCCGGATTAAGCAGTCCTACAGCCGGAGCAATTGTTTGACCAACAAAATGCCCTATTATCGAAAAAACCGACCTCGCTATTTTATCCCCTTTTTTTGCAGCTTCGACTAAAAAATTGATATCAATTAATTCCAAAGAAGATACATAGTTTTTTAAAATTTCACTTTCAATAAATTTTGTACGAATTGTTGTTAAGATTTCAGTAAGTGTTGGCAGGTGGGGATATAATTCACCGGCGCAATACGAAGCACCACGGTAAAGCTCGTGATTGATGACTATGCCTATACCTAAACCGCTAACGTTTTTATCTATTTCTGCAAGTATAGTAAGGTAGTTTCTTTTTGATTTATTATTATTGTCTGTCCATTTTAAACCCAGCGCGGCAGCGTTTGCATTATTCTCTATCAAAATAGGAAATTGCAGACTACTTAATTTTTTAAGAAGAGGGACATTCATTTCGCGTAAAACACTTGACATAGCAACAATGCCTTTACCATAATCTACGATACCGGCTATCGCTATCCCAAGTCCCAAGATTTTATTTCCGTCCAGATTATTTGAGGTAATTAGTCCATTTACAATTTTTATTATATTTTTTGCAAGCTCATCGGCACTTGAACTTGTTTCGACCTTAATATTTTCCTTAGTAATTATCCCACCGCTAAAATCAATCACAACAGCACTAATTTCACCAACTTCAATGTCCAGACCAATTGCATAAGCGGAATCTTTATTTAAAGTCCAAACATAAGGTTTCTTCCCCCCTTTTTTAGTTGATTCACCTTTACCGTAAAAGGAGACGAATGATTTAGAAGACAATTCTTTTAGAATGTTAAAAACTGTTGAGGGACGCATGCCGGTTATATTGACCAGTTCCGTACTTGATATAATTCCGTGTTCCTGGATAAGCTTTAGCACTACCCGTTCATTAATGTCTTTAACTACACGTGCATGAAAGGATAGTAATTTTTTTCTTTGCATTATATAAGAGAATTCCCATTTTTTTTGCGAATTTAGCGAAATAATACTTTTTGGATTTTAATACAATTATTTAACAGAAATTTCATCTACAAAAAGCCATGCCTTACCACCTGCTGCTACATGCCAATCAGGACATACACCAACATTTTTTGCATACACTTTTATGTATCTTGCACTTACATCATTGAGATCTTTATTAAAAACTTTTATTCCGGCACCACTGTGTTTAATGTCGTCTTTATTTTTAGTTTCAAAAACCTTAGTAAAATTCTTGCCGTCGGTTGAGATATAATAGTCTATTTCAGCCGGGTAAAAGATCCATGAACCGGTATTTTGAAGAAATGATGCACCAATTGAAGATATCTTTTTAATTTTACCTAAATCAATAACTGCATCGAGATCATCCCCTTCGTATCCTTGCCATGCATCGGTATGAAAATCCGCT
>CAYUVK010000134.1:0-346 GCA_964448105.1 uncultured Ignavibacteriaceae bacterium | reverse complement strand
GTCGATTAATCCCATAGGTCCGCCGCCGGTATACGAATGACTGTATTCAGTATTTAATTTGATACTCATTCCTTCAGGTATTTTATTAAAGTTTGAAATCATAACTTTGCTGTATATACCGTCTTTATAGCATACCGCTTTGAGTTCAGATGTTTTATCAATAGTAATTGGAGAATTATAAATATTTTTAATTACCTTAGGATCTTTGCCATTTATTGTATAATAAATCTTTACCGAATCTTGAATGGAAGAGATTCCTACTTTAATCGAATCTTTAAAGATTCTTTCTCCCGAAGTTAAAAAAGGTACGGGAACGAACGGGTAGTTTATTTGAGATTTAGGGCGT
>CAYUVK010000133.1:0-12142 GCA_964448105.1 uncultured Ignavibacteriaceae bacterium | reverse complement strand
CCTTCTTTTAATTATTTTCTTTATCTTTTCTCTCGACTTTTCGGAGTGGACTCAAAATTGCAAAATTACAAGATTAATTAAATAAGTATAGTATGTAATTTTTAACTTATTTAAGTTTTTCTTAATTGCAAATGATCTTAAATATTTTATAAAATTAGCAATTTGCTTTATTATATCTATTGAAATATTATAAGCAAATTCAAATCAAGAGCTACATATAGCATAGATCTAACTTCTCCAGCAGAACCTTTTGAATACTTCAAGAACTTAATAAACTCTTTATTGCTATCTCTTTCAAATCCTTCGGATATATTATTCATTATACAAACGGATGCTCTTTGAATTTGATCTTTTAGCCCGTAATCTTTATTAAAGCAATTAGAGGAAGTTAATTCATAAATTATTTTAACAAATTCCCTGGCATCTTTCCAGACTTTTAATTCTTCAAATGTTTTAACTTTCATTTTCCCCTCCAGATTTTGTTTTTAATTTTGTAAATCTTGTAATTCTGTAATTTTGAAATTAATTGGTTTCCCAGTTCAGTATAATTTTCCCGGAATTCCCGGATTTCATTAATTCAAATGCTTCTTCAAAATTTTCATAAGAAAAATGATTAGTAATAACAGGAGAAATATCGAGTCCGGTTTGAAGCATTACAGTCATTTTATACCAAGTTTCAAACATTTCGCGCCCATAAATACCTTTAATTGTTAAGCCGTTGAATACCACCGTTTCCCAATTTATTGCGGCATTTGAAGAAAGAATCCCAAGTAAAGCAATTTTCCCTCCATGACACATATTTGAAAGCATCGATTCAAGTGCTTTTATATTGCCGGACATTTCCAATCCAACGTCAAAACCTTCTTTCATTCCAAGTTCATCCATAACTGTGATCAAATTATCTTTCCTAATATCAACTGCTCTCGTTACGCCAATTTTCTTTGCAAGTTCTAACCGGTATTCGTTTAAATCCGTAATTACCACATACCTTGCGCCCGCGTGTTTTGCAATCGCAGATGCCATTATTCCTATTGGGCCTGCCCCCGTAACCAATACATCTTCGCCGAGCACATCAAAAGAAAGAGCCGTATGAGTTGCATTGCCAAAAGGATCGAAAATCGAAAAAATGTCGGTAGGAATTGACGGATCGCAATGCCAAACATTTGAAACCGGGATGGATAAATATTCTGCAAAACAACCCGGACGATTGACGCCGACTCCTTTTGCATTTCTACATAAATGTCTTCTTCCGGCTCTGCAATTTCTGCAGCGTCCGCAAACAATGTGTCCTTCTCCACTTACCAATTCACCTATTTGCACATCATGAACGTTACTGCCTATTGCTTCAATAGTTCCAACATATTCATGCCCTGTTACCATTGGAACCGGAATAGTTTTTTTTGCCCAATCATCCCAATTATAAATATGAATATCCGTACCGCATATAGAAGTTTTGTTTATTTTTATTAAAACATCATTTATTCCTATTTCAGGAACGGGAACTTCATCTAACCACAACCCGGGTTTGGAATATTTTTTTACTAATGCTTTCATGGTTTTCATTTTGCTGATTCCTATATAAGTAGAATAAGGTAAATAAAATTAAGTAAAACAAATATAGCTTGCGCTATAATTCAAGTTCAATATAAAAGATTATATAAATTAACAAATAAAATTAGATATAAGATGGGGAAAGAACAAAAGATGTAAGATGGAAAATTAAAGACCTATCCGGTAAAGCTTCAGAAGAAACAAGATGTGAAATGGTACAAGAAAGGATTGTCTATAGGAAAGACAAAACATATAGAAGAGGGAAGCAATGGCTAGACTATAACAAAAGCTTATCTAAAAGAGAATAATATAATACGGATTATCCTATAATTGAATAAAGAGCAAAATCAGATATTGAGAATGAAACAGAAGAATTTTTATAAAGCTCAATTTTTTCATTTAACCATTCTTCTTCAATATTATTATGCTTGGAAGTCTCAACAAGCCATTTCATTTCAACATCTGAGACTTTATTATCCGAATATGCCAGTCTTAGTCCGTCATCGATAAAAGACTTGGCAATTTTAATATTTGAAAATTTTATTGGATCTTCAATTATATATTCGTTTGAAAGTAAATCTTTTAAAACATCTTCATAAAAATCCGGAGCAAAGCCTAATTTTTCGGCAATACCTCTAATTATTTTTTTTTCTGAGTCAGCTAATTGTTTATCTTTTTTTGCAACTATTAGCAGTCCTTTTAAATAACTGCTTTTATCTTTTACTGGTATTTCCATGGTAATTTTATTTATGATTTAAGATAATACTACATTGGCTCATTAATGTACAAAAAAAATATAGATTAACAAATTCAATAATTTCTTCGTGTAATCTCTTAAACTTCTCTTTTCTTATTTTAGATGTATCTCAAATAAAAATGTTTCATTTAAACTCAATATTAATTATCGATTAATTTTTTATTAAATTTAGTATAAATTTAAAAATATAATCTAAAGGGTCTTAAAAATGGAATTTAGAGTCGAAACAGACAGTATGGGGGGAATTAAAGTACCGTCCGATAAATATTATGGAGCACAAACTGCCCGTTCCTTAATGAATTTCAAAATAGGCGGTGAAAGATTTCCAAGAGAATTGATCAGGGCTCTGGGAATTTTAAAAAAAGCTGCGGCACTTACTAATGAAAGACTTGGTATTCTTCCCGGGGATAAAGCGGATTTAATTGTTAAAGCGGCTGATGAAGTTATTGAAGGGAAATTAGATGATAATTTTCCTCTTGTTGTGTGGCAAACCGGTAGCGGCACACAAACAAATATGAATGCGAACGAAGTTATTTCTAACCGGGCAATTGAATTAGCGGGTGGTCAAATAGGAAGTAAGAAACCGATTCATCCGAATGATGATGTAAATAAAGCCCAATCTTCAAACGATACTTTTCCTACTGCGATGCATATTGCTGCTGTTGAGGAGATCCATAGAAGATTAATCCCGATGGTGACCAAATTAAAAGATGCATTAGCTTCTAAATCGGAAGAATTTAAAGATATAATAAAGATTGGCAGGACGCATTTAATGGATGCGACTCCGTTAACTTTGGGCCAGGAATTTTCCGGTTATGTACAGCAGTTGACTAATGGATTGGAAAGAATAAACGATTGTTTGCCGAGGTTATATGAACTCGCTTTAGGCGGAACTGCCGTTGGAACAGGTTTAAATACACATCCGGAATTTGCCGTGAAAGCTGCAGAAAAAATTTCTGAGTTAACCGGGAAGCCATTTAAATCTGCAAGAAATAAATTTGAAGCCCTCGCAGCACATGATGCACTGGTCGAACTTAGCGGTGTATTGAAAACTATTGCCGCATCATTAATGAAAATTGCAAATGATATCAGGTGGTTAGGTTCAGGTCCAAGAGCAGGAATTGGTGAATTGATTCTGCCTGAAAATGAACCCGGAAGTTCTATTATGCCGGGGAAGGTTAATCCTACTCAAAGCGAAGCAATGACTATGGTATGTGTTCAGGTTTTTGGTAATGATGCATCAGTTACCTTTGCGGGAGCAAGCGGAAATTTTGAATTGAATGTTTTCAAACCTGTAATTATTTATAATGTATTGCAATCAATTAGATTAATTGCAGATGCATGTGAAAGTTTTACCGACAATTGTGTTGCAGGTATTCAGCCGAATGAAAGAATTATTAATAAACATTTAAATGATTCTTTGATGCTGGTTACTGCATTAAATCCGCATATTGGGTATGATAATGCAGCAAAAATTGCTAAAAAAGCTCATAAAGAAAATAAAACTCTAAAAGAAGCAGCAGTTGAACTTGATATTTTAACTGCCGAAAAATTTGATGAAATAGTAAAACCGGAAAAAATGATTGGTCCTAAAACTTAAGAAGTTGACCTCACTCCCGTTCCCTTAGCAGTAGAGGAAACGGAAAGGTGAGGTTAATTATTCAGGATGCAAAATAAATCTTTAAGTGTTTATGTCATCAAAGTAAAGACAAGAAATGGAAAACAGATATAGTTTTTTAAAAATAATAATTGCTATTTCCTTAATATTTTTAATATTTAATGGTTGTGTAAAAGTAAGTCTGGAAGATACCGGGACAATTAAATATATAAATCTTGAAGGTGGATTTTACGGCATAGTTGGTGACAGCGGACAGAAATTGGATCCTGTCAATTTAAAAGATGAATTTAAAAAAGATGGACTGAGAGTTAAGTTTGTTTATTCATTAAAAAAAGATAAAATGAGCGTTCATCAATGGGGAGAAACTGTTGAGATAATTTCAGTTAGAAAAATATGAACGAAGTAATTTTAAATATTTACCTGATAATTAATAATGGGTCCGTTGAGGAATTCCGGGCTGTTGCTTACGAAATGGAAGGAGGCGACGATAACAAAATTAAATTCTTAAAGAGCAAGGCAGCACAGGATTTTGCCAATTCATATCATTTTAGTGCACCGGTAAATAAGATGGGCAGATTTATGAAGTATAATAAATTTGCCCGCCTTGAAGAGAAGGGGAGACAATTCGAATTGTTCGAAGAAATTTTTTCTAATTTTGATATTCCTGAAAATCCTCTAATATGTGTTACTCCTGTCGTCGATGGTAAAATAATAAGCAGTGAATTATAAGTGAGATATTTATATAATCCGCCGGTTGTTGTAAAAAAAATTTTTAATGATTTCCAGTGGAATACTTTAAATAAAAAAATTTTACTTACTTTTGATGACGGACCAAACATAGAAACAACAGAAAGAATACTTGATACGTTAAACCTTTTTGGTCAAAAAGCAATTTTCTTTTGTGTCGGAAATAATATCAAAAATAATCCGTCGTTAGTAGATTTAATTTTAAGCGACGGTCATGAAATAGGAAACCATACATTTAATCATAAAAAAATAGATAAATTAAGAACATTTAAATTACACGAAGAAATAGATTCTGTTTCATCAATCCTAAAGGAGAAGCATAATTATTGTCCAAAATATTTTAGACCGCCGTACGGCAGGTTTAATTTTTTAACGTCAAAAATTCTTAAAGAAAAGAAATTGAGAAATGTAATGTGGTCTTTATTTACTTTTGATTATAAAAACGATTTAAATGTTGTTAAATTTGTTATAAAAAATTATTTAGAGAAAGATTCAATTGTAGTCTTTCACGATAATTTGAAATCAAAAGAAGTAATTATTAAAGCGTTGGATTTCCTTTTTGATGAAGTTAGTAAAAATAATTTTGAAATCGGAATACCTGCCGAATGCTTGAAATAATATTTTTAATCTTTCTTAGTGGATATTTTCTTCAATCTGTTATATTTTCTATTGGAGTAAAGAAATCCTTCCAAAGAATTAAAGAGAACGAATTTTTGCCTGCAACTGTGGTGGTTGCTGCAAGAAATGAAGAAGATAATATATTAACATGTTTAAAATCGCTTGATGAATTAATTTATCCCGAAGGGAAATTAGAAATAATAATAGTTGATGATAAATCTACCGACAGAACAGGTGAAATTATTGACGAATTCATTTGCGGTAAAAATAAATTTAAAAAAATTGTTACAAAAAAAGAAATTGGAAAATTAAAAGGAAAAACAAATGCATTGGCGAATGCTTTGGAAATTGCCAAAGGAGAGATCATTTTAACAACAGATGCTGATTGTATGGTTCATCCAATGTGGGCATATACTACCGCCTCATATTACAAGCCTGATGTTGCAATGGTTAATGGTTTTACGACCCAGGCAGCACATAACGGGTTTACCGGGAAGCAGGCTATAGATTTTATTTATTTATTAATAGTTGCTGCCGGAACTATAAATTTAGGAAAACCTATCAGTTGTATTGGTAATAATATGTCTTACCGTAAAAAGGCTTACCTGGAAGTTGGGGGATACGAAAGCCTCCCTTTTAGTGTCACTGAAGATTTTAATTTGCTGCATGCAATTTTTAAGCTTAAAAAGTATAAAATAATTTACCCTCTAAACAAAGAATCTATCGTTACTTCTCTTCCATGTAAAAATTTGAAAAGCCTGTATCATCAAAAGAAGAGATGGTCGGTTGGAGGTATTCAGGCACCTGCAAGCGGGTATGTGATAATGGCTTACGGTTTTATCACCAATCTTTGTGTTTTGCTGACTCCATTTTTCTTTTCAACTGTATGGCTGTATTTAGTTTTCTTTAAAATTGTAATTGATTTTTTCTTTCTATTCCCTGTTTACGGTATCCTGGGAATAAAAAAAGATCTTAAATATTTTTTCAACTGGCAGATTTATTACACAATTTATGTAGTTTTAATTCCGTTTGTTCTTACATTTATCGGGAAAAAGGTTGCCTGGAAGGGAAGAAAATATTAATGCTTCTACTTTGTAATTATTATGTAACATACAGATGTAATGCTTTCTGCGAATTCTGTCATTTTGCAGCTCATGAAAATTTTAATAATACGCCTTATGCTAAGCTGGAGGATTTTAAATCCAATGTAAAACAAATGGCAGAATTCGGTGCTAAATTTATAGATCTAACAGGGGGCGAACCTTTGCTCCATAAAGATATTCATTTGATGGCGGAGTTTGCCAAAAACTTTAATATGCAGACAAGCATTACAACCAATGCTTTGCTCTACCCCAAGTTTGCAGAAAAATTAGCTGGAAAAATTAACCTTTTACATTTCTCTCTAGATTCCCCTGATGAAGAAGAACATAATAAAATAAGGAAAGTAAATTGTTACCGGCATATTTTTAAAAGTATCGATATTGCAAAATCACTTGGCGAATTTCCCGATATTTTATTTACAGTTACAAACGAAACTTATTTGAAGCTTCCGAGGATGCATGAGATTGCAGCCAGGTATGATCTTGTTTTACTGGTAAACCCTGTATTTTCCTATTTCGGAAATCCCGGCTTATCTGATGAAGCGATTAATTACATTGAAAATTATTGTGATGGCAAATCTAATATTTATATAAATAATGGCTTTTTAAAATTAAGGAAGGATGGCGGAAATGACATTAGCAACCCAAGCTGTAAAGCGGTTTCAAGAGTTATTGTTATTTCTCCCTACAATGAAATCATTTTACCTTGCTATCACTTTGCAAATGATAAAATCAAAATAAATGAACCAATAAAACAGATTAGAAAGTCGGAGAAGATAAAATATTTTAAAAAGATGGAAGGAAGATTTGATTTTTGCCGGGGTTGTACAATTAATTGCTATTTTGAGCCTTCATTTGCTTTCCCTACTAATCTTTATGCTGCAGCAAGTTTGAATTCAAAATTTAAATACGGTTATCAAAAATTGGTAAAGCAGAAATTAAAAAGAAGATTAGAAAAATTAAAGGAATGAAGATTTTCATAAGAATTTTTTAACTACAGAGTCCACAGAGAAGCCGCAGAGGAAACAGAGTTTAAAAATTCTCTCGTAATTCTGTACCTGTACACCGAAGCGTTTCGGCACACATGTGTGTTTTCTCTGATTTCTGTGCAATATTTTATGGGAAAATAAAATCAACTTAAATTTGTCAATGGATTAAAATTATTTTGAACATGCGGTATATTTTTATATTCAGTCTTATCTTAACGTTTCAATCTTTTCCTCAGGGAAAAAGTGAATGGTTTCCATCAAATTTAAATATTCAGCCGTTTACTGCAAACTTTATTGAACCAAGAGCCGGCTTTTTATTTTTGTTTGGAAAAACAGAGATCGAATTAGATATCGGTACATCTTCAGATATTTATCATTATACAAAAGATAATTCTGTTTTTTCATTCGGTGCCGATTTATTCACATATACCCGTTTAAGAGGTGAAAGTCATTTTTATTTCCCGGTAGATGCTGTTGATTATTTATTTGGAGCTAATACCGGATATAAAATTACAAAGTTAAATGAGGAATATGGATTCAGATTTAGATTAAGTCATATAAGCGCACATTTTGTTGATGGGCATTTTGATACCGGTACTAATCAATGGAGAAACGGAAGAAAACCCGAAGTATACAGCAGGGAATTCATTGAATTATTTCCCTTTTACAGGATTAACGGTTTTAGAGCTTACCTTGGTTTAACATATTTATTTCATGTTGACCCTAAAGGCATAGGTAAAGGTATTTATCAAACAGGTTTTGATTATTATTTTAGTAGTTTGTTTAAGGAAAATATATCGCCTTTTATCGCATATGACTTTAAATTAGATAATATTCGTAAGTATTTTGGCGGCAATATATTATCTTTAGGAATAAAATTCGGGAAATATAATTCAAAAGGATTTAGTATAAGTTTTAATTATTTTTCCGGTAAAAGTATTCATGGTGAATATTATGATATAACCGAACATTACACAACTTTAGGAGTTAACCTGGATTTATAATGGAAGATTATTATGAAAGAACATATCTGGAAGATAATAATAAACAGAGAAAAGCACGGAAGAAAAATAACTACCTTCTTCATGCCGGTCTTTTTTTAATTACATTTGTAACAACAACAATGGCAGGAGCTGAGTGGATTAGAGGATCATTAATCGGTTCTTATGAATTTTCTTATTTACTCAATGGTTTGCCCTATGCAATCTCAATAATGTTCATCATTTCCTGCCATGAATTCGGACATTATTTTGCTGCTAAATATCATAAAGTGAATGCAACCCTTCCTTATTATATCCCATTCCCATCAATTGCAGGCTTTCTGAATTTTGGAACAATGGGTGCAGTTATAAGGACTAAATCTCCTATTCATACCAAAAAAGCTATGTTTGACATCGGGGTTGCAGGTCCTTTGGCAGGATTTGTAGCATGTATTATTGTATTAATATATGGATTCACACATGTCCCGGGAGTTGACTATTTATTAAAAATTCATCCAGATTTTTTTTCACCTGACTATGGAAAGAATGCAATTGATCTTACCTTTGGAGATACTCTTCTATTTTCATTTTTTAAATTATTGTTTGTTAAACAGGGGCATTTTTTCCCGCCAATGTCTGAGATTTATCATTATCCGTATTTGTGTGTCGGCTGGTTTGGTTTATTTGTAACTGCCATGAATATGATACCGATAGGTCAGCTAGATGGAGGGCATATTGCTTATACCATGTTTGGAGAAAAAAATCATTATAAAATTGCAGTGATTTCATTTGTGTTTTTATTCGTCTCCGGTATTATCGGGTTAATAGATAACCTGATGGAATTGAATTTAAATATCGGCTGGTCTGGATGGCTCTTTTGGGCTTTAATTCTTTATTTTATTATAAAAATAAAACATCCTCCGATTCCTGATGATTCCAAATTGGATCCGTTTAGAATGTTTCTCGGTTATATAAGTATATTTATTTTTATTATATCTTTTTCTCCCATACCTTTTATAGTTACAATAGGGACTTGAAAAATAGGGTAAATTTTTTTCCTTGAGTGATTCTTTTTAAGAAGTTAATATTAAATATATGAAAAAATACATTTTGTTCTTACTTTTGCCCATCTTTATAGGGGGATGCGAAAAAACTTATAATGATGTAATTGATGCTAAAATAGTTTCTTACCAGGTTATATCTACAAGTATTCAATCGGTAAATTCAGATTCACTAATTATTTATTCACCATTTGATTCACTTATTACAATAAGACTTAAAACAAATTCTTCAAAAGATATAAATGGAATTTACTGTAATATAAATGCACCGGATGGTAACCTGTTAAATAATTCACAAATCCAATTACTGGATAACGGAGATGCTGCAAACGGGGATTCAACTGCCGGAGATAATATATATTCAAACAAATTCCCAATGAGCAGAAATGATATAGTCGGGTTATATACAATAAATTTCTTTATCACCGATGTAGGCAATTCAACAAGTAAAACTGCTATTCAAAGTTTTGAATATGACAATGGACAGAATAACGTGGCTCCTGTTATCTCAAATTTAGTTATGCCGGATTCTATTAAAAAGGATGTACAATTTATATTCACAATTAATGTAACCGATTCTAATGGAGTAAGAGATATTAAAGATGTATATTATGAAACCTACAACCCTAGCGGAACATTGATAGTTAATAGTCAAGGGATATCCAAATTCCCTATGTTTGATGATGGCAATACAAAAAATAACGGTGATGAAAAAGCAGGTGACGGAATATATACTGTTGGGCTCACTTTCCCATCCAACCAGCCTTCAGGAACCTGGGAATTCGTTTTCCAAGCTATGGATCTTGGTGGAAAATTAAGTAATGTTATTAATCATAATCTAGTAGTTCAATAAATGATTAAAAAAGTAACCCTTCAGACAATATTTTCTCTATTTATTTGTATTTCGATCTCATACTCTCAAAACTTACCTAAGTATTATAAATTAGATCATCATTCTGCATTAGCAAAAATTAATGATAGCAGCCCTTCCGGAAATGATGTTGAGGATATTGTTACTATCGGGGATACAATCTGGATAGTTACCGCAAAAGGTCTGAATATGTCTACTGATAACGGTAATTCATGGAAGAGCTTTTATGATACCGAAACTTTTGGTACCGAAGGAATTTATACTATTGGATATGATAAATATAACAAGACTTTTTGGGCTTCAACCGGGCACACTATAGATTTTCAAGGCTCACCTTTACCAAAGGGGACAGGTCTGCATTATACTACGGATAACGGAAATAAATGGACAAACATACCACAACCGGTTGACAGCACTTA
Source organism: uncultured Ignavibacteriaceae bacterium (assembly GCA_964448105.1). Lineage (GTDB taxonomy): Bacteria > Bacteroidota > Ignavibacteria > Ignavibacteriales > Ignavibacteriaceae > CAVQBP01. The sequence goes on along the minus strand of CAYUVK010000133.1, from coordinate 1,431 downwards.
TGATTCCTTATTTGTTTATGGAATCAACAACGGGGTTGATCTTCCTGAAGTTCATGCTTTACCAATTGTGGTAACTGAGCAAAATGTTACTTATGATATTGCATTTACTCCCGGTACGGTATGGATAACTTCCTGGTCAAGCGGTTTAAGAAAAAGTACCGATATGGGGAAAACCTGGCAAAGAGTTCTTCTTCCTCCTGATTATTTAAACAGTATAAAACCGACAGATACTGTAAAGTTTTCTTTGATACCGCAAAGAGGTGATGAAGGGTATTTAAATTATTTAGCTTTTTCGGTTGCTTCTGCGAATGATTCAACTGTATATGCAGGAACGGTTGCTGGAATTAATAAATCTACAGATAATGGAGTTAGTTGGCAAAAGTTTAATAATAAAAACCAGAACGGTACAATCAGCGGTAATTGGGTAAAAGCACTAAAGTATAATAGTTTAACAAAAACTTTGTGGGCTGCTACGTGGCGGGCCGAAGATAATAGTGAGTTTAATGGTGTAAGTTCTACAAGTGATGGTGGAAATACATGGAATGTTTTTTTAAAAGATGAAAACGTCTGGAATTTTGGTTTTAAAGGAAAAGATGTTATTGCAACGGGTGATTACGGACCATTTAGAAGTTCTAATGAAGGAAGGTCCTGGATTCTGCCTACATCCATTTATGATAAAAATACCGGTGTCTCTTTTTCAATAAACTCATTTTATGCAGCTGCATCTAATGGAAGTTCTGTTTGGTTAGGCTCCGGTCAAGGATTGGCTAAAATTACAGAAACTGATAACCAAATGTGGGTGGGAGATTGGAAATTATTTGTTGCTTCACAGGCAGTTACGGCAGGAACCCAGGCTTATGTTTATCCAAATCCTTTTTCTCCGCAAATTGATGAAAAGTTAATTTTTAAATACAGCACTAATGGAAAAGAAGCTTCGGTTACTATTAGGATTTATGATTTCGGGATGAACTATATTAGAACATTAATTCAGAATGCACCTAGAAATTTTAATGTTGATTCGGGAATCGAGCCTGTTACATGGAACGGCAAGGATGACGGTGGAAATATAGTCCCCGATGGAGTTTATTTTTATAGTATTGATTTAAATAACGGCAGCAAATACTTCGGCAAAATATTAGTAGTTAAGTAGAATTTTATTCCCATAAAAGGAAATCATTTTGAAAATATTTTTAGTATCCCTTTTATTAACCCCGGCGTTACTTTTTGCTCAGCCTCAATTCAGCAGAATAAGCAGTATGCCCGGAGCATTCAGCAGGATGGGGTTTGGTGCCAGGGGAATCGGAATGGGAAATGCGATGTCTGCTGTTATAGAAGGAAACCTTGTGTCCTATTATAATCCGGCACTTTCAGCTTTCCAGCAGGGAAATTTATTTCAAACGTCTTATTCGTTTTTATCTCTTGATAGGTCTT
>CAYUVK010000132.1:0-12205 GCA_964448105.1 uncultured Ignavibacteriaceae bacterium | reverse complement strand
TTTATTGGGTAAAATATTCTATTTATTATGTAAAATCAATTTAAATATAAAATGAACTTACTGTGTAAACTTACTTGAAATTAAGCGGATTTATAAAGATATTCAAATTCTGATTCTTGACTATAGAAGCATAAAACAGTAAGTTTGAGACATCAAACCGATTTTTAAATGGAGTTAGAATGCATAGAAAAAATTTAATAATAACTGCAATTATTCTACTTGCCTTAACCTTTACGGCATTTGAATGCACTTCCACTGAATTAACCAGTGCAAAATTATATATTCAACAAAAAAATTATGATAAAGCTTTGGAAGTTTTAAGACAGGAAGTCAATAAAAATCCTAAAAGTGTTGAGGGGTATTATTTGCTTGGAATGGTTTACGGTGAAAAAGGTGATTTTGGTAATATGGTGGATGCTTATGATTCATCCCTTGCCTTTGGTGATCAATACAAAAAGGATATTCATGATTCGAAGCTGTATTACTGGGCTAATTTATTTAATAAAGGTGTAGATTATTATCAAAAAGGAAATAAAGCTCAAGACCAGGATAGTGTTAAAGTATTTTATGATAAATCAAGTGACGCTTTTGAGCAGGCAATAAAGATTGAACCTGATTCTGCAAGTACATACCGCAACTTATCTTTTGTTTATATAAGTGAAAAAAATTATGATAAGGCAATACCTGTTCTGGAAACATTGCTTCAGAAGAAGGCTTCTATCGATGGTTATAAATTTCTTGGAGAATTGCTTTATGACAAAGGGACAAAGTTGATGTCAAAATATAAAGAAAGTAAAGATGTTCAAGATAGTGTAGGTGCGATGAACGAATTCAATAAAGCAATTAGTGTCTTGGAAAAGGGTAGAAAAGAATATCCAGATGATTCAGACATACTTGTAACTTTGTCTAATTCTTATATAGCTGCTAACAAGGTAGAAGTTGCTATGGACGCATTTAAAGCCGGTGTAGAAAAAGATCCCGAGAATAAATATTATAGATATAACCTGGGAGTTCTCTATTTAGGTGCAAAAGATTATACAAATGCCGAGATGGAATTCAAAAAAGCTGTTGAAATAGATTCAACTTATGAGAATGCAAATTATAATCTTGCAGTTACTTATGTCCGTTGGGCAACTGAATTGAGAGACTCGTTAGAAGCAAAAGAAGATACTTCCCGTTCATACATGGAAATTTATCGGAAGGCATTACCATCTCTCGAAACTGTTGCTCAAAATGAAAGTGATAAGCCTGCTGTCTGGGAACTTTTAGGAAAAGTATATGCAATACTAGGTATGCAGAACGATGCAACAAATGCTTTCAATAAAGCCGATATGTTGAGGAAACAATAACAATATAAATTTGAATGGAATATAATGAGTCAGAATAATCAACCACAGGGTCAACAGATTAATATTGAGTTAGGTGAAAAGGAAGCAGAAGGAATTTATTCAAACTTAGCGATTATTACTCATTCACCTGCTGAATTTATAATAGATTTTACCAGGATAGTACCGGGGGTTCCAAAAGCTAAAGTGCATGCCCGGATAATTACAACTCCGCAGCATGCTAAAATGTTTTTAAAAGCTTTACAGGAAAATATTGAAAAATTTGAAGCTCGATTTGGTGAAATTAAAATTGATACTCCGCCTAATCAGCATTTTGGTTTTGTTCCTCCTGTAAAGAATGAAAAAGTAAATTAATTAAACATAAAATTTTTTTCTTAAAAATCTATAAGAAGGTTATAGAAACCTTTTTATAGATTTTTTATTTTTTAAACCTTCCAACCACTCCAGAATCTTAATTTTAAGTAATATTTACCTTAATCTCAAAAATATTAAAATAAATTTATAAAAATTCGATAATATCAATGGCATTCTAGTTGCGCCAACTTATACTCATATTGTCAGAATTAAGTTATGAATTTATCGGGAAAGAAATAAAGATGAAACTAAAAATAAAAGCTTCGCTAATCATTGTTTTTTTATTCTTTATATCCGGTTGTGTAAAGTTACCAGAAGATGTTGTTGCTCCTAATTGGGATACAGATTTTAACATTCCCATTACTAATAAAACATATAAATTAGCCGAGATAATTAAACCACAAAAGTATATAGACATTGATTCCGACAGCAACTATATATTTAGTTCTGATGTTTATACTTATTCTACAGGAGTTGCCGAGTATTTGGATAAATCAGATGAGACTAATTCACAAGATGATGACTTGATTGCGTCAAATGAAGAAAGAGATGTTTATGTGGAATTTCCCGGCGGCATTAAATTAAGCAGTGCAAAGTTTAGAGAAGGGCTCCTTACTTTCCATGCTGATAACCTTTCTAGTTCTGAAAATGTAATTATAAATATAAGAATCCCGGGATTGAAAGACTCATCGGGTAAAGTTTTAAGCGGACAATTAACTCTTTTGCCAGGAGATTCGGGAACTCTTAGTACGGTACTTAATGACTATTATTATCAAAAACCGCCATCTCAGCCGGATTCGCTGGATCATGGATTTTTGGTTAAAATAACTGCAAGTTCAAATTCAAATACAGCAGAGACACATATTGATTTTACGACTTCGGGCTTCAAATTTAAATCCGCAACAGGTTATTTTCCCTCCAAAACATTAGAACTTGTTGAAAACAGAACCAATTTAGAATTTGGAAACGATATATCAAATTTTAAGGGAAATATATATTTAACCGGTGCAGTCTTAAAACTAAAAGCACAGTATCTTTCTTCTTCTATCAATCCTTTCGAACTGGAATTGAAAAATTTTCAAGTTAATGGATATAGTTTACAGGATAATAAGCAAGTACAACTAATTTTCAAGAATATTTCCGAGCTTAATTCTCCTACATCTTCTGCAATTAGTTTTAAACTAGGGACTGTTGATACGATTTTCAATGAATCTAACAGTAATATTAATGATTTCATATCTTTCCTTCCCGATGAAATGGTTATTAACACTTCACCGGTTATGAATCCTGATGATGATAAAAATTATAAAACCGTTACTGAGAACGATTCTGTTAAAATAGAATCTTTCTTAACAACCAAAGGGATTGATCTAATTTCAAATCCGCAAGTGACAATTAAAAAATCCACATTAAAGGATACGCTTGAATTAGATATTGATCAATCAGATAGAGATGCACTTTCAGACGGTAAAAATGCAGATATAAATATCCAGGTTACAAATTATATTCCTTTAACTTCATGGATTAAAATTACGCTAGCAGATAAAGACTACAAGATGTTAAGTTCTATAACGACAAGTAATGATGGTGTGGATTCTTTAAAATTTTCCGGCGCAAAGGTTAATTCTACAAGCGGAGTGGTTACATCTGCTTCACAAAGTACACAAACCATAAATTTAAGTTCATCTCAAATTCAAAGCTTAGCTGATGCATATTATGCAATAGTATCAGTGAGTTTGGAAACATCATCATATAACGAAACAAACCCTGTACGCGTTTTATTAAGAGCCAGTGATTGGGTGGAAATACGTGCAAGCGGAAGAGTAAAATATAATTTAAACCCGGGAAAATAATATGTTAATGAAAAGATTATATATATTGCTTATTTTTTTATTTTGCCTATCATTTGAAGTATTTGCACAATACGGATCGGTAGGAAGTTTTGATTCACGCAGCATGGGAATGGCAAAAACATATACTGCTACTTCAAGAGGAATAAACTCAATCGGAATTAATCCGGCTAATTTGATGTACGAAGAAAATGGGTATTTTGAATTTTCAACCATTCTTCCTCTTCCCACCACGTCTTTAAGAAGCGGAACAGATTTTCTTTCCATTGAAGATTTTAATTATTATTTCGGGGGTGTTAACGGGGAAAGCCGGTATTTAAATGATCAAGATAAGGAAAGACTTAATAACTTATTTAAAAATGGCGGAGATGTTTTTCTAAATGCTTCTACAAGAGTATTTTCTGCTTCATGGAAATTTAATGACAAGATTGGTGCAATAGGGATTTCCATGAGTGATTTTATGGGCGGTTATTTAAAAATACCTCAAGCATTGGTTGAAATCCCTTTATATGGAAACTCAATTGAACAGACATATTCTTTTAGCGAAGCAAATGTAAAATCTTGGTGGCTAAGGGATTATTCACTCTCTTATGCTAGGGAAATACCCACTCCTAACTTCTTCCAAAAATTATTTGCAGGTATCACTTTAAAATATATTAATGGATTTTATTTTGTGGGCACCGATAGGGTAAACACTTCTTTGGGAACTAATTCTCAATATGAAATATCCGGTACCGCAGATTTAATAGGCTACTCTGCCTTCTCTGAAAACTTTGGAGTAAATTATGATTTTGACTCAACAAATAATTATCAATCTAGCTTTTCTCCATTCCCTTCACCTGCAGGAAAAGGAATTGGTTTGGATTTAGGCTTATCTGCTTCTCTCTCCCCGGTGTTAAATGTAGCTATTGCAGTAACAGATATTGGATCAATAAGATGGGATCAAAGAGCAGCCCAGTATACTGCATTAGGAGATATTTATGTTAATGATATTTCAAATAAAGATCAGGTAGATTCTCTCGGCGATAAGATAACAGGAAAAGGTGCATATATAAATGATTTTACGACATCTTTACCTACAGCCATAAGATTTGGAATTTCCTATTTTATGGAGAAAGGATTAGTTCCAGGAACTTTACTAGTAGGACTAGATTACAATCAAGGTTTAAATGATTTCCCGGGTAACAGCACAAAAGCAAGAATTTCAGTAGGTTCCGAGTGGAAACCAATGGATTGGATTCCTTATATAAGAACAGGATTATCTTTCGGTGGATGGGCCGGATTTAATTGGGCTTTAGGTTTAGGTATTGATGCCGGTTTATTTGAAATGAACTTTGCTACTTCTGATATGAATTCTTTAGTTGCTCCGAATTCTGCAAAACATCTTTCCGTTTCGTTTGGCTCTATGTGGAAATTTTAATTGAAGTTATTAACAAATCCAATTTCTTATAAGAAATTGGATTTGTAATATTATTGCCTGACTCTTGGTAAATTTACAAAAGCTCCCGCCAAAAATACTAAATCAGCAAACCAAGAGGTAGCCATAGGATTTAAAACTCCGTTTTTACCAAATGCCAGGCTAATCTGCATAAATACCAAATAAATAAATGTAACTAAAATATTTATTCCTACCTGAACAGCTAAACCTCCCCGCCTTTTATTTGCGGATATCGGAAGACCGAAAAGAACAATAACCAAACTAGCCATTGGAAATGAAAATCTTGAATAGTATTCTATCAAAGTATTAGTTGGATCCAGCCCGGCTTTTTCTTGAGATTTTATCGTTCTTTTTAATTCACCCAAATCCATCTCTTCCGGCTTTTGTTGTTTAGTCAGTAAATCAGAAGGTTTAAATCGTAAGTAATTTAATGTAAGCTTTGAAAAATATTTTGCACTTTCTGTTCTTTGACCAAAAGTTCTTTCAACTCCGTTATAAGCTATCCAATTATGGCTTACTGAATCATATACCATTCTTACTGCATCAATTCTTGAGGTCATATGTGTAAGATCGCTTTTTTCAAATTCCTGGATACTAACCCTGTTTGCCTGGTTATCCGAGTTATCAAAAAAAACAATATTAACAATACGCGTTGGCGAATCCTGGAAAAATATGTTTCCGCCTGTGTATACAAAACCTTTTTTCAAATAATTCAATTGAATATTTAATTTGGTTTTATTCGCCATTGGTACTACATAACCGGAAAAATAAATTGACAGCAAACTTATGAGTAAAGTAGTAACAACAAACGGGGCCATAAATCTATACATACTTATACCGCTTGCTTTAATGGCGGTGAGCTCGCTTAAATTAGAAGCTTTACCTACCGTAAACAGTGCCGCAAATAATACTGAAACCGGTGTCATTAGCTTAATAATATCGGGAGAGAAGACCAGGTAGTAATGCATAATAATTCCAAAAGATACACTCTGGTCTATAAAATCATCAAGATTCTCCATCATATCAATCACAACAAAAAGCAAGGTGAATGCTATTAATCCAAAGAAAATGGTTTGCAGAAACTGTTTTACCAAATATTTATCGATAATTTTCATTTAGCATTTCTTCTTCTTTTTCCTGGATTTCCCTCCATTGTTTTGGAAGTAATTTTTTAACCCAGCTAAAGTCGAGTGTTACTGTTTCTTTAACCGTTTTATAAGTTAAAATTATTCCTGCAATTCCTAACAATATATTTGCTACCCACATTCCCATAAAAGGTGATAGAAGACTTCTGTCGGCAAGCTTCTCACCGCCGATTAAACAAGCCCAATAAATAAGAAAGAAAAATAGGCTTATGCTTGCAGCAATCCCGAAGCCGCCTTTTTTGGTCATTGTTCCTAAAGGGGCGCCAATCAAAATAAATACAATACATGCCACAGGGATAGCATATTTTTTATAAATCTCCACTAGGTATTTATTTATTTCATCGTCCCAGTATTTTAGCCTGTTAAAATCAGAGATAATAATATTTTTCGAATTGTTAATATTATTTGAAGCTCTTGAGTAAATTAAATCTTTTGCTTTTAACTTATTTTTTTGTTCCGTGGTTTTCATGGAATCTGCCGTGAAAAATTTTTTTTTAGTATCCTTTTTAAGATTTTGTACTGTTGATTCCTTAATTAATCTTAAGCTGTCTACTATTAATTGCATCGCAGAAGTACTTAATTCTCTTTCTCCTCTTGAACTGCTGAAATTCGATTGCTGAAAAGAGAATTGTTCCGCATCCATTGTTATCCGGTGTTTTTTAAAAATTAATTTTCTATAAAGATTTGTGTTCCCGGCGTCCGATTCATGTATTTCCCCATCTTGCAGAGACATAATTAACTTTGTTTGATCTTTTGAAAAAAATATTTCTCCCTTTTTTGCAGTTACTATATTTATTTTACCGGGATTAGAATAATCGTAAATTGTTATTTCCGAAAGTTCATTTGTTTTGTTATTTATTCCCCTGACTAAAATTGCATAATTTGCAACTTCTTGAGAAAAAACTCCCGGTTCAAGCGAGAGTGTAGGTTTTAACCTGCTTATTTCTCCCCCCAGAATTTTTGCCTGATGATTTGCATCCGGCAGGACATCATTATTGAAAACAAATAAAAGATAACACAAAACGGTACTGGCTATTAATGGTGCAAGCATCATTTTATATAAGCTAACTCCGGATGATTTCATAATGGTAATCTCGTTATTCTGCGACATATTTCCGAAGGCCATCAAAGTTGCAACTAATGTTGCCATCGGAATTACAAGCACAACCATCCATGCAAGATTAAATGATATCAATTTTATTATCACCCAGGTGCTTAATCCTTTGCCGACCAGCCGGTCAGCAAATTTCATCATAAATTGTAAAATGAAGATTCCCATTAATGTTATTGTGGAGAATACAAAGGGAATAAAATGATTTTTTAAGATGTATTTATATAAAATCATAAAGTTAATATATAAAAGGAGTTATTGTTTAACAAGGTAAGTGATAATTATGGAAACACGCGGATAAAAATATTTTTATTATATTTATAAACTAAAATTAAATGAACAAAATTAAAAATTCATTGCTCAATTTTGCAGGAGTTAGTTCAATTAATGATAAAAAATATTGTTAAACCATTAAAGATACTTATTAAAACTTTTTTTCTTTGTCTAATTTTGTTTTTTGCAGGCTGTCATCCTTCCTCAAATAATCAGGATTTAGTAATTAAAAAAGATCCGGCATATCCAAGATGGTTAAAAAATGGAAATTATAATACCGAACAAACATCCGGTGCGTGTTTTTTAGGTCTGGATAAAGATGGAAACAAAAATTTTTTGCTGGCCGACGATATAGGAAAAATTCATCATTTCAAAATAAAAGATGATACACTTTTTTCCTTTTCCCCGGTATTTTTTGGAGAGAATGCCAAAGCTTTCTTGGATACTTTTCCTAAAAGGGATTTCGAAGAAATAGTCTATGATAAATATACTAACTCAATATACTTATCTATTGAAGGAAATAACCCGGATTTTCAAAAATATGTTGGAATTTATAAACTTTTATTTAAAAATAATAATGTTTATGCCGATACTATATTAGGAATTGAAAAACTCCATTTTAAACCTGAAGAACTTTTTTTAAAATATACCGCAAACAATATAGGTTATGAAGGTTTAGCTGTAAATAAAGATTATTTCTACCTAGGACTGGAAGGTTTTTCGGAAAGCGGTGTATTTGCAGACAGTACTTTTCTTTTTATAGCAGATAAAAAAAATCTTCAAATAATAAAACAAATAAGTACAAAACAACTTGGTATTCATACTGTTTGTGGGTTATATTCGGATAAAGATAAATCTGTTTTCGGTGTTGATCGGAATAATAAAAAATTTTTTCACTTGAGTTTTGATAACTCATTAAAAATAAAAAATTATGGATTAACAGACATCCCGATAAATATTCCGGGTTACCCTGAATATGATTATGTTGCTGCTCTTGAAAGTGTCGCTATGGATAAGGATAGAAATATTTATTTTGTTGATGATCCCTGGAAGACTTTTTATGTGCCACCACCGGAAGTAAAGGAAAAGCTAGACAGTACAACTGTTAATAATTTTAAGAAATTTATACCGATTATTTTTAAATTTAATTTAATAGAGCCTGCAGGTTAAGCAGGACGGAAGGAGATTTTCAATTGCAGGAAGTAATAAGTTTTATAAAGAACAATAAAGATAATTACATCAATGAACTTAAAGAGTTTTTAAAAATTCCAAGCATCAGCACTTTGCCTGAAAATAAAGGAGATATAATAAAATGTGCACAGTTTGTTGCCGATAAATTGAAGCAGGCAAGGATGAGCCGTGTTGAAATATTTAAAACAGAAGGACACCCCATTGTTTACGGAGAATGGTTAGGAGCACCAGGGAAACCAACTGTTCTTGTTTACGGTCATTATGATGTACAGCCTGTTGATCCTATTGAATTGTGGGACAGCCCGCCGTTTGAACCGATTATTAAAGACGGGAATATATTTGCAAGAGGTGCTACTGATGATAAAGGACAGGTTTTTATGCATATAAAAAGTGTCGAAGCTTTTTTTAAAACTATTGGAAGTCTTCCTTTAAATATTAAATATTTAATTGAAGGGGAAGAGGAAGTTGGAAGTTCAAATCTTACGGCATTTATTTACCAAAATAAAGATTTGTTGAAATGTAATGCTGTTTTAATTTCCGATACTGCTCTTTATGAACCTGGTTCACCCGCCCTTACTTATGGATTAAGAGGACTATCATACATGGAAGTGGAGGTTACTGGTCCTAACAGGGATTTACATTCGGGAGAGTATGGCGGTGCTGTTGCTAACCCTATAAATGTTTTAGCAGAAATAATTTCAAAGCTTCAAGATAAAAACGGTAGAATAACAATACCTGGTTTTTATGATGATGTTTTAAAAATAACAAAAAAAGAAAAAGAAAATTATAAAAAGTTAAAATTTTCGGAAAAAAAATTTGCAAAGAGTTTAAATGTAAGTGAATTAAAAGGAGAAAAAGGATTTTCAACGCTGGAAAGAATTTGGGTTCGTCCTACTCTTGATTGTAACGGCATAATCGGAGGTTTTACAGGCAAAGGAGCTAAAACGGTCATTGCCTCAAAAGCTACTGCAAAAATAAGTATGAGGCTTGTTCCCAACCAGGATTCAAAAAAGATTTCAAAACTGTTTACGAAATATATCCAACAAATAGTACCCAAATCAGTAAAAGTAAAAATAACAAGCCTTCATGGTGCTGAACCCTGTTTAACTCCTTTGAATGATAAAGCAACAATTGCAGCTTCAAAAGCAATGGAAGAAACATTCGGAAAGAAAACTATATTTATTCGTGAAGGTGGCTCAATCCCCATCGTTTCCGATTTTTCAAAAAGTTTAAAAGCCCCGGTCGTTTTAATGGGATTGGGACTTAATTCGGAAAATCTTCATTCACCAAACGAGCATTTTAATTTAAATCATTTTGAGCTTGGCATTATAAGCTCTGCGAACTTTTTGAAAGAATATTCTTTATAATTTGCTTAGTTTTAATTTTTGATGCAGGCTAAATCAATTCCTGCTTGTAAAAGTTTTTGAATTGAAAATTCCGTATTATATTTTTAAAATTTGTATTAGTTAATATTTATGTGAGGAAAAGTTAATGATAGAAGTGGAAGAAAAGTCATCACCTTTAACAAGTTATTATGAGTCTTTAGGGTACAAGACGGAGGTTGTAAACAGAAGAAAAGTTATAAAAAATTTTGATTTAATTGAAACTGAAGTTGGTGCCCTGTATGAAGGAGTGGGATTGAGGGATATTTCCCATTGTGGAATTATAGAAATCAAGGGAGCAGACTCTCTCGATTTCCTTCACAGGATAACTACCAATTCTATTATTGATCTTCCCAAAGAAGGAATTGTTAATACTGTTTTCACATCGGAGAAGGGACGGATTATAGATTATACTACAGTGATAAATTTTGAAGATTACCAGTTATTAATTTGCAGTTCTGAAAATCAAGCTAAAGTATACAGCTGGATTGAAAAATATATTATTACCGATGACGTTAAAATTGCCGATGTTAACGGGAAATATACTGTCCTTGAGTTAATTGGTCCCCAGGCTGATTCATTTGTAACATTAATTTGCGGGAATATTGTTAATGCTATTAAACCCAACTCGTTTAAGGTTATTAATGCTGATGGTATGATATTCTTTTTATTAAAAATTCTAGATAGAAACGAGAAAATTAGATTCTGGCTTATTGCAAATGTAGAAAATGGTCAGCAGCTTGTTAAATATATGATAGAAAATAAAGGAATTTTTAATTTTAGTTTAATCGGAGAAGATGCTTATAATATATACAGGATAGAACATGGGACGCCTTCTGCACCGGGTGAAATAAATTCCGATTTCAATCCTCATGAAGCTAGATTGTTAAATGCTGTTGATTTTAAAAAAGGCTGCTATATAGGACAGGAAGTTATAGCACGTTTGGATACTTATGATAAAGTGCAGCGTTATTTATCAGGAGTGATTTTTTTAAAACCAGTTGAACAAAATGATAAATTTTTATTATTTGATGAATCAGGAAAAGATGCAGGTATTGTTACCTCAATATGCTATTCGTTTAGGTTAAAAAGTTATATTGGGCTTGCATACATTAGAAGAGATTATATGCAGGAAGAAACAGTCTTAACTGCTAAAACCGAAGCAGGTGATTCTGTAGATATTTCTGTTAAAAGTCTGCCGTTTAGGAAATGAAAATTTATACTAAAACAGGAGATAAAGGGGAAACAGGACTTTACGGCGGTGTAAGAGTTTCAAAAAATTCCCCGAGGATTGAGGCTTACGGAACCATTGATGAATTAAATTCCTTTATTGGATTGGCTGTTACCGAAGTTCAAGATAAAGCGGTTAAAGATCTTTTAAATAAAATACAGAATCAGCTTTTTACCGTGGGAACCGATCTTTCTACTCCATATTCATTTGAAGATCAAAAAAAGGATATATTAAGAGTTACACCCGATTTTTATGAAGAAATAGAAAAATCAATCGATTTTTTTGAAGAAAAATTGGATGAATTAAAAAATTTTATTATTCCGGGGGGGTCAAAATCTGCATCTCTTCTACATATTTGCAGAACAATTTCCAGGAGATCCGAAAGAAGAATTGTTGCATTAAATTCGTTGGAACAAATTAACAGTAATATAGTTATATTTCTTAATCGTTTATCGGATTTGTTTTTTGTTCTTTCACGTTATGAAAATAAAATCTCAAATCATCCCGATATAATATGGAATAAATAAGCAATAGTTTTTTATTGCCTATTACTTACTGTCTATTGTCTACTTTTTGTTTGGGGGTGACTCTGGTTTCGACGGGGTTGAAGAGGCATTGAACTGCGCACCGTGTTCCCCGGATACACGTTAAAAATTTGGGAATAAAATAATAACTGGCGAATATAACTACGCCTTAGCTGCTTAATAAATAAAGCAGCCGTTCTTTAAATCTTCTCGTACCGGGATTTAACAGAACGTCGTTTAGGTACGATAGCCGATTCCGTTGCCTGTGCGGATGAAGTGAAACTTAAGCAGGCAAGCTTAAAGCGATCCTTGTCGGTTTGGTAACTTTAAGTTAAATTAAAAACAGACTATGTGTGTAGA
>CAYUVK010000131.1:0-12260 GCA_964448105.1 uncultured Ignavibacteriaceae bacterium | reverse complement strand
GTATTATACAGCCTGTTATTCTTCAGAAAAGCATCTGCTTCGGTTTTAAATTGTAAGAATTTTTTCCCATCATATAAGAATAAGCCATTTTCATTAGTTGTTATTAAGATTTTATTGTCAAAAGGAAGCATATCGTATATACCAATTGAATCAAACTTCTCACCGTCGGGTACAAGTTTTAAAGAATCGCCTGAAATTTTCAGCAAACCTACTCCCTTATTTCTAACATAAACATCATTATTAATTTTATATAACCTAAAAGAAATTACCGGTTCAAAAACTCTTATTTTGTTGCCATTCCACCGGAAAATTTTATGTCGCGTTTTATAATATACCCCGCCGGAAGCTGCTACTACATCCCAAACATCACCAAATTCCCGGAATTTTTTATCAAGAAATTTAAGCAAAGAAACAAACTGCAATTTCCCTTCGGAATTAGGAGCAAGGTAACCGAAATCGGAAGAGCCTGCTACAAAGATTCTTCCCGTTGAATCCATACACAATGACCGTACAACAGAATTGTTCGGTGTTTTAATTAATCGCCATGAATTTCCGTCATATTCCAGAACTCCATCATCATTACCAAAATACATTATTCCATGTTTATCCTGAATTACACACCAATTTTGATAAGATGCATGGTATTCTTTTGGGCTGTAATATTTTATAAAAGGTTCCCCTATCTCTCGATATTGGGAGTTAGCGGTTTGGCAGAATGAAACCGTAACAAGTAAAAAGAAAATAGATAATAAATTTATTATCAAATAATTTTTTGATAACATTTAAATGATTTGGATTAAATTATAAATACGAAAAAAGATGACGCAATTCTTTTTCGAAACATTTCTCAGCCGCAGATAAATAAGCCTATAGCTCAAACAGTATTTGGAGCGGGACCAAAAAAATAAATATTATTCTTGATATGAAAATCTTGATAGCTGAGGTGAAATTATACGAATCATGAAGCTTTTGATTTAATTTATCTCTTTATTTACTTTTGTTCAAGGAAAATCCTTGATTAATGATGGTATTTGTTCTTTGTATCACTAATTGAAAGATATTTATAAAATATTAAATGAATGATACTTAGAAAAGAACAAATTACCTAATTGGAGAGATGCCGGAGTGGTTTGAGCCGGAGGCTCATCAGCCTTCGGCTGAGAACGGGATTATCTCACTATCAAAGGAAATGATTATTTAATATTTTTAAAGTAATAAATTTTTTAGGAGAGATGCTAGAGTGGTTGAATAGGCTGGTCTCGAAAACCAGTGTGGTACTTGTATCACCCAGGGTTCGAATCCCTGTCTCTCCGCCAAATCCTTTATTTTACAATAACTTAGGGGGATAATTTACAATAATCTTACGGTAATGTACTTTAAAAAGTTAAATTTTATATTTCAAATCGGTTATATTTTATTTATTAATTAAGCGAAATGCACTCCCTGGTTTTAAGGAGTGTCCTACTCTTATTAGAGGTGCTAAAAAGGCAGATATAGGAATCCCCCATCCTATACTCCCCCACTGTCTCTTTTTTATGTTAAGCACGGTCACTCCGGTTATTTTTCGTGGGAGTGAAAATTCCGTATCAAATAAAACGGTTTAGGTTCCCTCCTATTAATCACTTAATCGTGCGGAATTTACTCCCTCTGTTTTCTAAGATTTCTAATGGCTTGTCTGTAATCTTCCGGATAATTTTGTGATAGGTAATCAATAACTTTAATTATAACAGCTGCACTGTTTTTTTTACTTCACGATTTTTTATAATATCAATACCTTGAAATCACCTCATTAAAACTTCTCCAATGTTCGTCAGTCATACTATGGGATTCAAAAAGAGCAACACCCTTAGCACCGCCAGATATTGCGGCTTCAACTGCTTTGGATAATCCTGCCGGGCTAAATGCAGATATCATTAAACCACTATATAACGGTTCATCTCTTCTTAACGAATAAATTCCTTTTTCAGTCTGCTCTTTTATCCATTCAATTCCTTGGTAATAATAACTATGGTAAAGCATTGGAAGAACAGCATCCAAATTCCAATTGGGCCATTGTTGACGAACATAAATCCAATTATATGGTGGAAATACTGCAGCGGTTATTTCTTTTTTATATTCTCTGGCAATAGGAATTAATTTATTGTTTACAAAATTGCTGATAGTATCATAACGATATTGTCTCCACTCAACATTTGCAGTTGGATCTTTTAATTCCATCGGATCGAGCCCTGTTTTATCTTTGAATGTTTTACGGCAGACATCACAATAACAATAATCATATTCAGGATATTCACTGTCCTGTAATATACCATATTTTGGTTGTAATGATTTCGCAAGTATTACATCGGGATATCTTATGAAATCTAAATGAACACCGTCCAGCTGATCATATTGTGATAATTCGTTTACTCTTTTTGCTATAAAATCAAGTGATTCACTTCGAGACGGGCACAAAAACCTATAGCTCTCTACATATGCAGGCGTATCAACACATGAATCACCATTCCTATTTACCATGTACCATTCAGGGTGTTCTTTATAAATTTCTTCAATGTTGCAAATCATGGTCCACATCCAAGCATGGACTTCCAAACCTTCTGACTTAGCAATAGGTAAAATTCTTTCCAACCATTGTTCTTTAACAGGCAGATGTTTACTTGCATAAAAGGCAAAATGGCTATTAAAAATTTCCGGGAGGATAGCATCTATTCCTGCTTCTTTCATTTGAGCAAATTTTTTCTGCCAATCATTGGCAGTTGTTTCTGTATCTTTGGTTATCCAGACCCAGTTTTTCAATTTAGTTTCATTCTCTTTACCATAAATTATATTACTTTTAACTAATGGTTCCGAAAGAATGGCGATTGAACTTAAACCTAAAGTTTTTAGTAATTCTCTTCTGTTCACTGTTATCTCCTTTCAACAGAATTTTAGCAAAAATTATTGTGTTATCTGAATTTTAATTCTTTTGAGAATAAATAATTTTAATTTTCAAAAAAAAATTTACCTTTAATTTGCCTCCAATTTTAAAATAACTTACACATAATTACATAACAAGAGGAAATTACAATAAAATATAGGCATCCCTTTAAAATGATTATTTTTAGGCGGAATCACTCCCTTTCTTTTTTCTTAATATTCTTACAGCCTTAATATAATCTTCCCTGTAGTTTTCTGAAAGATATTCAATAACGTCAACTATAACTGCAACCCTGTTATTTTTTATCTCTCTATTTGAAAAAGTTTTGTGGCTTAAACCCCAGCTTGTTTTTTCTTTTATTGTAATTTCTAATTCTAAAATCTTTTTTTCTTCTTCCATAAAAAATCTTACAAATGTTATTTCAAATATAGACATTTAAATTAAAATAGTGTACATTTGTACACTATAATATTAAACTGCTAATTATGGATGATTTTAATCAAAAATACGACGATTTGTCGAAGAGGGGATATGATATTAGCTTTTATGAAAAGAATAATTTCAGTCTTTTTACTAAAAAGGAGGAGAAAACATATTATGTGCTATTAAAAAAAGACGGCAAAGAATTATTTCGCTTTCCTTCGCGAATCTCTTCTCGGGAAGCCTTGCGTACTCTTTATAATCTTTTACCTAAAATTGAAAACCTTTTTTCCCAGGATTAATTAATAATGTTCAGGATTTTAATATTTCGTTATTTAAATCTTCATTTACTTCAATCTTTATATCCATATCCTCATTTTCAAAATATATTTTGTTACCTTCAGCTATAATTCTAACATCATGTTTGAATAACAGACTTCTTAACTCACTACCAAACTGTTTGGTCTTGCCCTCGTCTTGCATTGACAATCCTCTTTATTTTTTTAAATGCAATTTAATATATTTTTGAAAATTTCATAAATTTATTTTATGTCGAAATTAATTATCGGTACCTGCAGCTGGAAATATGATTCCTGGAAAGGGATAATTTATCCAAGAAAGTTTGGAATAAGAAATTAATTAAAAAGATTTGTTCGTTTTATTAGCTTAAAGAATAAGAATAGCCGCAGAAATATTTCATTTGTGCAGCTTAAAATTAAAGGGAAGAGATAATTTTACTTTTACTGCTATTCCATTATCTTGAGCGGGTATAAATTTTGTTTCTTTTATGACCTCAATTGCAGCTTCATCGCATCCGGCACCTATTCCCTTTATTACTTTTACATCATCGACATCCCCATTTTCATTAATATAAATTAATAAATATACTTTGCCCTCTATGCCTGCTTTTTGAGCAACTTCAGGATATTTGATTTTACTATAAATACTTTGTATACCATCTTTTGGTACTGGCATTACTTGTGCGAATGCTTTATAAAGATCTTCCTTTCCCCCAGGTAAAATATTGCTCATCGGAATTAATAACAAAATCAAAATAAGAATCCGATTTAAATTTTTCATATAACTCATTATGAAAAGGCAGAAATTTTATACTCTGATATGAAATCAACATTAGTGCCAGCTAACAACATTGCTCTATAATTTTTAAACATAGATTTAAATCTAAAATTCAGAGTATTTTTTACGAAACATGTAAATTTTTCTACTTTTAGTATTTATGCTGCTATGAACAATCATATAATTTATGTTTAAACTTTTAATCGATGCTTTATTGATTTTTTAAAGGTTAGTTTATTATTTTCTATAAATCATTTGAACTTGATTATAAAATAGAAATTAGTTTAAGTTTTTCATTAACATTCATTGTTATAAATAGTATTTCCAATTTTCCATTTCTTAATTTTTAGGCGATGAATAAATTACACATCAGCACCTGCAGCTGGAAATATGATTCCTGGAAAGGAATTATCTACCCCAATGAAGGAAAGATTAATTACCTGAAAGAATATGCAAAGCAATTCAATTCTGTGAGGTTATTGTAATAAAACACAATGTAACATCTTTTTAAGTTATCAATTTTGAAAATTAAAAATATAATGTGGATGTTTTTTTTGTTAATTTGTTATAACAGTTTTACAAATAATTTATAGTTTTTTCTTCCATTTAATTATTTCAATTATATTTAAATTTTATTCCAGTTTTAAAAATCATACGAGGTAAATTATTATAGAATCTGTATAAGTTTTCCAAACAACAATTTAAGTGAGGGTAAATTGAAACAGCTATTCTCTAGTTCTGCTCTATTGATACTCTTATCCTGGATTTTTTCTACAAGTACATGCGCTCAAGAAAACAGTACAATAACTTCCAAATATGATTTCATTCCAGGTGAGAAAGTTATTTTCTTTGATGACTTCACTTCGGGAAACATTGGAGATTTTCCCACACTATGGAATACTACCGGTTCAGGTGAGATTGTTACTACAACGCTGGCTGATGGTCGTTGGTTTTACATTACAAACGGACGTGGTGTAACAACTCTTGATGCGCCGTTAACTTTGCCCGATAATTACACAATAGAGTTTGATGTTATTCCGCAAAAGGATCCTAAAAATGGTTCCCATACGGATTTTAACTTTTATATTATCAGTACAACAAAACCCAAGGATTTGAAATATGGGTTGGCGCGTCCGGGTGGTACGGGGATCAAATTTTCCTTTGGTTATAAAAACTCATATAACGCTTATTATCACGATGGAACCCCGGATCAAAAAGGAGAAGAAACACAACCGAAAATGACCGCTGACAATAAATACAGAGTGTCTATCTGTGTACAGAAAGAAAGAATTAGACTTTACATTGGAGAAACCAAATTATTCGATCTTCCCAAAGTAATGTCAAAAAATGTAAAGTATAATATGATTCATTTTGACAGCGGTACGCCTATGATAAGTAATTTTCGAGTAGCGACGGGTTTGCCGGATATGCGTAATAAGCTTCTCACAGAAGGCAGACTAATCAGCTACGGTATTTATTTCGATGTAAATAAAGATTTTGTAAAACCTGAATCATATCCATCTATTAAAGAGATTGCAGCAATATTAAAAGATAATCCAACTGTAAAAATCAAAATTGTGGGTTATACAGATTCCGATGGCGATGACAAATCTAACTTGGATTTATCTAAACGCCGTGCTGCTTCTGTTAAAGATGCTTTGGTTAAAAATTTTAGCATTGATGTCGCAAGAATTGAAACTGATGGAAAAGGTGAAGGCGAACCTATTGCTCCGAATGACAGCGGAGTTAATAAAGCACTTAACCGCAGAGTTGAGTTTATAAAACTATAGTTTTTTAATAAATATTTATTGTCACAAAAATAGGCATAGACAAAAATTCAATACTAGTACAATGCTAATCCACTTCCACGGCATTTATAGTAGCTGTATAGAAAAAATATCAGGAGAGAATTGGAATAAGATTTATATTGAGCGTGATACAGAATTGAAGGATATAGTTGAGATGATAAAAGATCTGCAGGGTAGCGGAGTGGACGTTTACTTAAATGTGAATAATCATTATGAGGGGTGCGTGCCGATGACGATTGAGAAAATCAATAGACTGCTATAATTAATACTGGTTAGAAATTCTCAAATTATTTTATTCTTCTGTTTCATTTTTTAAATTTATATAATAAATCATTGTCAACCTCCCAATCACCTGATATAATTTTTTTATCACCATCGTATATTAAATAAGAATTGTAAGCATCATATAAATAAAGGTCCCCAAATTGAAGCATAGCTTTTGCACTAAGACCGGCGTATTGGATAAGTTGCCCCTTCTTTATTAGCGGATGTTGGGCAATCTGTGCTAATCCTTGGGAAGGTTTTGAATAGATCATTCCATTATGATCAAATTTATCTTGGTTGAATTTGATTGGGAACAAATTCTCAAAACGCTGACTGATTTTATTTGTTGCAGGTCGTCCAAAAAGAACTATACATGCAGTATTTAAATTATCATTATCTATTGAGGTATCAGGTTTTATTATTTCTGAGCTCAACCCGAGATAATCATTGTTGAACCGTTCGGCTGCAGTTTTGTTAGCTTCTGATTCTGATATTGTTCCATATATTATCGTAATATCAGGATAGCTGTCCCAAATGCACCAGAGCTGTAAAGGCATTTTTTGAAGTTTCAATATATCGTTATAAGGATCAACCCTCAGTACTATGGGCTTGTTTGCTGTTTGATATTCAAATTTAGAAATCTTGTCTCTTTGCCAAATTGTAAAAAGCTCCCGACCTTTTTCTGTTTCAAGTGAAAATTCAACTGGAAATACAAAAAGGGGATTTCCTGATTGAATTAATTTCCCTTTTATTATCCATTCATTATTCTCTTTTACAATTGTAATTTCATTAATCTTCAAATGAGGTAACCGATTTGACTTTTTCCATTGATCAAAAAACCATTCCATAGATTCACCGTTGATATTTTCAACCATTTGAATAAAATGTTCGGTTTGAATTGGTTTAGGTGAATTCACTAATAGATTTTCATAATCAGTGAAAAGTTTGAAAAAATTCTTATCGCCCAAGATTTTATGAAGCATATGACAAACGAATTCATCGTACTTGTACTGAAGAGAGTGCAGCCAATTGGGATCATCATATATCTTCCCAAAATTAATAGCCCTGCTTGGTATATCCCTGGTGCAATAGTCGAGTTCGCTCAGGAATTCTTTTCGCTTTTTGGCTAACGTCTTATTATCATCAGATAACAGATTGCCTTCATAATCCATTATAGCATTAGCAGGAAATGGATCCGATGTATGATAAACATTACTCCTTGCATCTGCTATTTTCTCAATATTATATACTGCGGAAAGCAACCCATCTACTTTTCCATTATTGATTGGTACCCACTGAAAACCATAACCATTATGATTCTTATGCGGGGCGTATGGACCCAAATCAATATCACGTCCTTTACTCATAATCACCTTATAATTATGTAATCGGCCAAATGTTCCAGCTTGTGGGTCTACTGGTATCCAACCAATACCCTGAAGAAAAAATTCTGCCCACATGTGAGGTCCTAACCCGTGATGCTGTGCACCTGCAAATCCTTCATAAGTAACCATGGTATCTAATTTTGAAAACATTTTTGAATTTTGTTTATTTAAATAAGGACCCCATCCGATTCGCGCGTAAACGCATCTCGCCGGGATTCCCTCTGATCTGCAGATAGCGACAAAAAGGCCACTGAAATGCGTGCAATCACCTAAAAAATATTCTTTACCGCTACTTTCATTAATTTTAGGTTTTGAAAGCATAAAGTCTAGAGTTCCATTGATACCCTGGTTAAATCGCGTACTTTGGTCATATCGTATTTTATTATGAACAAACGTTAATATTTTTTGTGCTTTTAGATATGGATTAGTTTCACTTCCAATGGCCTCTTTAGCCAAATCCTTAACTTTTGAAGAAAGATTAATTGTAAATCTCGATTTGGTATATAATTTAAATTCTTCAGTTGTTTTGTCGTATGGTAATATATCTGAAGAATCGATCATTGCTTGTACTTCATAAGATAACAGGCGAGCTTCAATTTTAATCTGGTAAGAGGATTCTACAGGATATTTCCCAAAATCCCAGTAGAAAATTTTATTCCCGAATTCAGGATCAATATATTGCGAATGAGGTTCCGGTTGAACTGATATTATTCGAACATTCTTTTGTGAATCCCACTCTCGGGGAATTGGAATCCAAACTTTAAGATCATGTTCTTTATCAATTTTTATATGATCCGAATGCATTTCAAAAGATATTTGTACATTATAAACTCTGGGATTCCGGTAGATAATATGAGAAGAATCAAGTCTGGAAATATTGGAATAGATAAGGAGTGCGCTATCCTGGGAAAGCACATTTGGTAAGTTTAACAGAAATAGAATAACTAAAGTAACGCCGGATATGTTTTTTAAAATACGACTATATTTGCAACTTTTTTTAAAAATTTGGGTTATCATAATTTACCTCCCATTTTCATAATAAGATGAGCTGCCTCATGGAGTATTTTTTTCACGTCTCCTAGTTAACAAAAATGTAAATATTATTTAAGAATCTTGAATAACCTGTTTAAGTGCTAATAAGGTTGTATTTAAGTTGCGCGAGCACATTAAGTAATAACATATACAAAAGAATGAACATGTGTTCGTGGCACTTTCGGAACCAATGTTAGACTACATTTTTCAGGTGTTCTTTATAAAATCACAAAATGCAGAATTATAAACAGGATGTGAATAATTCATTAATAATTTGTCGGATTTTGAATTCTTAATTTCTTTCAAAGTTCCAAACAAGTTCTCTATTAACATCTTCCCAATCACCAGAAACCAACTTCTTATGTTCGTCATAAATGATATAAGAAGTATTCAAATCAATTAGAAACCAGCCATCCAATTCCTTCATCCATTCTGATTTGTCGCAAATATTTTGTGTGGCTTTACCGCTGAGGCCGGCATAAAGAATAATCATACTTTGAGTGTCAAGAGGATTTTCAACTATTTGTGCAACTCCCTGCGTAGGCAGATCAAAAGTAGTTCCCTGCCAGGTGAATTTATTATTCTCGAATTTTATAGGAAAACTATCCTGGAATCGCTGACTTATCTTATTTGTTTCGGGCCGCCCAAAGAGGATAACGCGCTCGTTTCTAAGGTCCTGTTTGATCACATCAGTATCCGCCTTGATTATCTCATGCTCTAGCCCAGTAAATTCATCTACAAAACGTTCAGCAGCAGCTTTATTTGCTTCGGCTTCCGTTAGCGTGCCGTAAATTACAGTAAAGTTAGGGTAAGAATCCCAGAGATTTTGCAAGCGAGGCGGCATCCATCGGATCATTGGAATATGATAATTGGGATCAACAATTAGTTTCTCGGGTCGTTCTGATATAGAAAACTTAAAATCAGTTTTCATTGAATCCAACCAGATAACCCGGCTTTCCTGACCCTGCTCTGTTTGAACGACCACTTCAATGGGAGTACGATAACAGGTTTTACCCAGTTGTTGAAGGCTTCCGTGCACAATCCATTCATTCAAATCCTTCTCTTTAATAACATTACCCAACCGAAACTGAGGTAGTGAAGTACTGTTTATCCACTGTTTAAAAAAATAATCGAGCGAAGTACCAAGGAAACGTTCAGTAATCTCTTCAAATTTTTCTGTTGAAACCGGTTTACCGGAAGAAACTCTAAGTTCTAAATAGTTTTTGAAAATCTTATTAAATTGTTCATAGCCAACAATTTGTCTGAGCAGATGGAACAGATAAGCTTCACGTCCGGATTCGAGTCTGGGATTACTTTTAAATATGCCATATTCTTTCGGGTTCTTTCTTGTTTCATTATAAAAGGAAAACAGTTGTTCTTTTCTCCAATTGAGTAATTTATATTCTGATTCAACTCTAGGATAAATATATTGAGCCTCCTAGTATAGAGCAAATATTCTTTACTGTTCTTATCAAAAGGGAGCTATTCGATTAGAATCAATCTCTGTATATACCTCAAAGACCTCACAACGATATTTAAGATTAACCTTATAGGATTCTTCTATTGGTTTCTTGCCAAAATCCCAAAATAGAATCTTGTTTCCATATTCCGGATCTTCATATGTAGCATCCGGTATTGGTTCGATAGCAATTATTTTAACCGCCTTTTGTGAATCCCACTCACGGGGTACTGGTATCCAGATTTTTAGATCCTTACTCTTATTGATTTTGTTTGAATCAGGATGCAATTCAAATGTATAGTTAACATTAAAAACTCGAGGATTATAGTAAACGATATGAGAAGAATTAAATCCAGTATTATTTGATGCAACAAAGATTGCGCTGTCCTGGGAAAGCACATTTTGCGAGTTCAGTAAAAATAGAATAACTAAAGGAATACCAGATATATTTTTTAAGATACCAATGTATTTGAAACTCTTTTTAAAAATTTGTGTTATCATTATTTGACTCCCATTTTCTTAACATTACTTGCGGTATAACGGTCTACAATTTAACCGCAATCCAAAAGAATTAATTACTAAATACTCAATCGGTTCTTAAACCATATTTAGTTTAATAAAAAGAGGATTTTGTACAAATTCGTATGTAGAAATTCGACAGTTAGATTATTCAGCTTTGTGGCGAAAATGTAATCTCTCCTGAATACATATAGCTACGGAGGTTTTTTTAATATAATTAATAATAATCAATATATATCCATTTATCAACCTTATAAAAATAAAATCGGAATAATTGAGGAAGAATTAGGTAGGAAATCTTTTAATTGTTTTATAAAGAACTAATAAAGCCACTTAACATGAACAAGAACATCAGTTCATCTTGACATTGTCAGCCAGATTTACAACTTGTCCGCCTCCGGCGAATAAGGGAAATTATAGTACATGATAGCAGTAGATGTTTATTTAAATGTTAATAAAACAAGGAAACGTTTAGATTAAAAAATAAGTACGCTTTTTAGTATGTTTTTATAAAAGTCTTACAACGGTTTTACATTTCTTTGACAACCTGCCTTATTATTGATAGTAGATTTATAATGTAAATAAATTTTACTTGAAGGGAGGAGAAATAAATGAAGCACATAATGAGATTCTGGATAATAAATTTTACTGTTGTAGTATTGTCCGTGATAATGCCAGCTCAAGAAAATAACTGGAATGTAATAAAATTATCGGGAGATACCCTTTCAAATTGTTCACTCCAGGAACTAAATGACAGCCTCCTTACTATTGAACCCCATAATGGAATGGTAAGCCTCCTACAGGTTGATTCCATAAATTGTTTATTTATTCACAAAGAATCATACCCTGGAACCGGAGCTGCTACTGGTGCAATTACTGGGGTAGTGCTTGGTGCGGTGATTGGTTCGGCAACATATCAAAAACCGAAAGACTCAGGTTGGTTCGGTGGTATGGATTTTGGCGGTCAGACAATTTCAGCAGTTGGTGGAGGATTACTTGGTGGATTTGTTGGCTCAGTTGTAGGATTAATTGTCGGGGCTTCTATAGGAGGAGATGAATCATACGATATTTCTGAATTAAATCATGCTCAGAAAGTTATGATAATCAGAAAGTTAATGTCAAAATAAAAAAAATTTGAAGGTTATATAGAAAGAGGGAACAATATTAATTTTTCTGAAACTGATAATTATGTTATAAACTATAAAAGAAGAAAAAATATATTATGGTTCTTTTAAAGGAATACAAAATAAAGTAAATGAGAAAAAGTGAGAAAAATTTTCAAGTCACTTAACATAAACAAGGACATCAATTCATCTTAACATTATCAGCCAGATTTACAACTTGTCCGCCGGCGGATAAGGAAAATTATAGTACATAAT
>CAYUVK010000130.1:11077-12271 GCA_964448105.1 uncultured Ignavibacteriaceae bacterium | reverse complement strand
ATTCATCAATTATCTTTTGAATTTGCTAAATAGCTTTTTTGCGTAACTTCAGTTAATTATTCTTATATGAGGGAATTTATATTTATTAGGTATCAAATCTAGTTTTGGGGAAGGTCCTCTCGCCAATTTATAGAATTCTAAAATTACATAATTGTTAAACTTACTTTGAAATTGATTTTCTAAACGCCCTTCTATAAAAAACCCAGTTGTAACTATATATTCATCAGGAATCAAGGGTTTATATTCAATAATTTCGTAGCTAATCTTACCTTCATAGTATTCACTCGATTTTAAATAATAATCACATTCCAAAGTTAAAACATCATGTTCTCCTCCCAGTTGAAAAGGGAAATATTTATCATTATATAATGCAACAAAATTACTAATTTCACCGTTACAACTAGTAATTGATACATGTATTGTTCTTGTGCTTAAATTTGTTACTCTTGCTGTAAAAGCTACTGTATCCCCTATCCTATTATTCAGTATTATCTGTCCAACCCTCAACTAAAACAATCTGTTTCATATCTTTAGTTTCAATTTTCCCTTCACTATCTATATCCAAAGTATCAAGCTTTACTTTTCCTTTGTCCAGATAAATTTCTGCTGAATCCTTATCATAATCATTAAGAAAATAAATAAGCTTGAATTCACCGTTGTATACTGAGTCTTCTTCGCTGAATAAAATTGTATAATTACCGCTGGAATCAGTACTTACTCCTCTATTCAAACTATCAATATAAACTAAGGTATTATTATATTCATTCTGGTTCTCAAGAGTTACTTTACCTTTAATAATGGAAGTATAAAATTGTCTTTGAGGCGCATTGGTTATTTGATCTTTACAGCTAGGAGTAAGCAGCAAAGCTATTATTATAATACAATAAATTATAAAAACTGCCGGATTACTTCTATAAATTACGGGAATAAATTTACAGGATTTCATTTCCCCATCTATTGTAAAGTTTTACCTCTATTTCAAATTCGCATAAAATTTCTTAAGAGTTATTAAAATTTTTTGATAAAGAAATATTTGAACTGGAATAAATAATTAACTGTAAAAGCACGTTGGCCATGCAACCATGCAAAACAATCATTTTTTCAAAAGGCATGCAATCATGCACCAACTTTTCTACATCAAAATTTTTTAGGCTAGTTTACTTCCTGGATCCTGCAGATAGCCTTAAAGCTGCA
>CAYUVK010000130.1:0-10977 GCA_964448105.1 uncultured Ignavibacteriaceae bacterium | reverse complement strand
TGTAGCGATAAACCTTCATTAAGCTCATCCCTTTTGGGTTTTTTACCCCCTAATTTATAATCAATAACTTCATAAATATTTTCTTTTTCATTAATATCTATCCTATCAATTTTGCCGCGAATTTTAACATCGCCTGCTTTTAGTTCTCTTAATAATATTTCTCTGTTTGAATTCTGTCTTCCCGCCGGAAGGCTTCCAAAAACTACTTCGAAAAATTCGGGGATGAAGTTCTCATTATTTTCTTTTTCCGTTTTCAAAAACTGGTAAAGCAGTGAATTTTCTCTTTTCCCGTTTATTCCTAATATTTTTTCTTTTTCATAAAATGTAAGAGGGGAATTAAAATTTCCATCATTAATTTTTTCTTCTGCTATTTTAAATAAAATATTTTCCGCTGTTTTAAAATTTTCAGCAGAAGCTTTTGATATAATTATCCCCTTCTTCCTTATTGTACTGTAAAATTCATACAGAATATTATGAAGCAGGCTTCCCATTTCCAGTGCTTCAATCTCTTCAGATGGTTCTTCCAGGGCTTTTAGATTTAATACTCTTTCAGCAAAATATTTATAAGGACATTTCGCATAAGTTTCCAGTTGAGAAATTGAATATTCTTTCTCTTTATAGCGTTTAAGTTTCTCTTTAGCTTCCTCTGAAAGCTCATTAAAAATCATCCCGGTATATTCGGAATTTTCAAACGGATTATTTATTCGCAATTGATCTATTGCAATAGAATTTTCAATTCTTTCCAGATTAATTGATTTGTCTTTTACAATCTTTTCAATTTCATGCATGTCTTTTTCTTTTGATTCTTGCCCGATAAAAATCAATAATTCCTCTTTTGAATAAATTTTTGAAGAATAATCTTTTTCATTTTTATTATTAATAGAAAAATGGTTTGTAAATTCTTTCAAGAAATTTGATTCAACAAATTCCTGCCTATCGTCGTGGAGTGGATAAGTTAAATAAAGTCCTTTATCCCAAGAACATAACGATTGATAAAACTGGTATCTTTCCTCCGTTTGATGCTTAATCTCGTTTTTTGCATACTGGCCTGAGAAGAATATTTCAGGAGTGTAACGTGTGGGCAAATCTCCGTCACACAATCCGGAAATAAACAGATAATCAAACTTTAAACCGCGTATTTCATTAAGGGTAGTTACTTGCACGCCATAATTAGATTTTTCTTTAATATTATATCTTGACGATGAAACTGCCGTCCTGATATTATTTAAAAAGAATTTAAGATTAAATTTTTCATTCCTGCCATATTCAAGTTCAAATAAATTTAAAATTTCTTTTATTGTATTCATAAAGACCGTAACGGCTTTAATATTTTTTTCAATACTTTCAATCCCTTGTAAAAACCCGGTTTGATCTTTATTGATTAATTTTTTATGAATTTCCAGGGAGAAAATTAAATCGGAAAGATTTTTATCAAATTCAGTTAAAGTCATCTTTTTATTGAACGGCGCAAGCTGCTCTTCAAGCTTAAGAATATCTTCCAGGGCTTTCTTATAAATTTCTTTATTTAAAGAAAAATCCCGCTCTTCCTCAAAATTATCAGGTTTATTAATTGCTGTTGTTAAGCTGTCGATCCAATTTTTTAATCCTGAAATAATTTTTAAATTAACCGAAGCTTGGAGCAAATTTGAAAGATCAACATTTTCAGTTCTCAAATACCCGCTGCTTAATGCCCTGAAAATGTTTTTGTAGTAAAAATCATTTTCCAGTATTTCCAGGAAATTAATAATCGATATTACTGCAGAAGACGTATTGAGCGAATATCGATCAGTTAAGTTATATGGCAACCCATAAGTCGAAAAGACATCCCTCACAACCGGTGAATATTTGTGAATATGATTAAAAACAACACATATTTGATGTGGTTCAATTCCTTTTTCAATAATAAGACCTTTTATTTCTTTTGCAATTAATTCAATCTCCCTTTCCCTGTTCCTCCCTGTAATTTTAGTTATGGAAGATTCATAACTGTTTACCGATCGAGTGGATTTTTTCTTAAATAATTTTTCTCTTATTTCTTTCTGAAATTTATTTAGTTCACTTTTTGATTTATCTACAACCGGAGTAAATCCTTTATTAACAAAAATTTTATAACATTTATCAAGATGGGAAAAAATTAAGGGATTATAATTATAATAATCGAAGTAAAGAAATAACTCTGAATTTTCAACATCCGCAGCATAATTAATTATGTCAATTTCGGGGATAGTAAATTCATCAAACCCATTTATTACAATCAGGTTAACTGCGGGATATAATTTTTTAAATCTGTTTGTAAATTCACTATCTGAAAGTTGAATTAATTCCCGGTAGATATCACCAATTTCTCTTACCTGGAGTTCGTTACACTTATTCTGGTATTTTTCATAAATATCTGCAATATCTTCGGCTTTTATTTTTTCGGCTCCTTCAAGAGATGAAGATTCCTGCTTTAATTTGACCGGCGTTATCCCGTTTTTTTTATATTCTGAAATAACATTTTTTATCCTTTCCAAAGTACCGGAAGGTATGTCTTTATTATTTTCAAAATACTTCGGGTTACATTCCTGGAAACTTTGTTTAAGTAAAATCGATGAAGCGGCGTCACTCAATATCTTTAATTTCTGTGCACCGGGATCCCCGTTTCCCGAATCACTGGAAAACAGGTTTGCTGCAAAAGTGCCGATAGTTTCCAGATTGATTTTGCCTGTTGATTTCCCGGGTGAAGAAGAAATTATTCCCTTCTTTAAATACCTGATTTTCCTGTTGGTTGGAACAATTATAAGCAGTTCATTTAATTGTTTGTTTTTTATTTTATCATCTATTCTCTGGTCTAAATCAACAGAGTCAACTTTGCATTTTGTTAAAATCATTTCTTCTTTTCTTCGATCAAAATTTTATAGGAATTTTTTATTTGATTATTAAAATCAAGATCAAGCAAACCGATTATTTTCTTAAACCTTTTTTTAGCATCGGGGAGCTTTTTCAATACTAAAGTTTCAAGCTCTAAAAATTTTCCCAAACCTCTGACTTCATCTAAATGGATTCTTGTGTTATCATACATATATAACAATCTTTTCTTTTCCACTATTGTTTCAATATTGAAAATTTGTTTCAAAAATTTTTCGGCATCTCCATCGGAAAATTTTATAACTTGAAAATCAGACCACCGGTCTTTTCCTTTTTCATCCCGCAAATATTTTATTAAACTTTGCCGACCATTTTCAATTCTTAATTTTAATAATCCTTTTGCAGCTTTATAGTAAACATCTTTTTGAATCAACTCTCCAACAAATTCAGCATTTATTTCATTAAGAGATTTTTTTATTTTAGAAAAAGAATTACAGTAAACTTTCAGTTCAAGATTTTTGGGCATAAAACACTTTTAGTATATTTAGGTAAAATAAATGTATTGAAAATAAATTAAAGATAATTAAATTAGGTTTCAAAAGTGGAAACACTATGAAAATTATAATTTTTACTTTAGCAATTTTAAACATTGCATTCTTTAATGTAAATGCACAGGAAATAGGGGAATTGGCTCCCGAAAAAGGACCTATGATTTTTCCCGATAATGCTTACGGTTTAGATATCTTGTTTAGTGATGGAGGATTTGGTTTAGGAACTTTTTTTCATCATCAGCTAAACCAGGAGATTACTGCTTTTGCAGATTTTTCGATTTCGGAAGCTAAGGACGAACAGGAATTTGACTATGTAGATATTTATGGAAATACTTATACCTTCGGTAAAGCAAACAGAATTTTTCTTCTTCCCTTAAATTTTGGTATACAGTACAGATTGTTTGAAAATGTAATTTATGATAATCTCCGTCCTTATATTAATTTAGGTGTAGGACCTACTTTTGTAATTACAACTCCTTACGATAAAGAATTTTTTAATGCATTTGGAAGTGCACAAACATATTGTGCCCTGGGAAGCTATGCCGGTTTCGGCGCAAACTTCGGAACAGATAAATCAAGTCTTATAGGGATAAATATCAGATACTATTATATTCATCTTTTCAATAAAGGGGTTGAAAGCCTTATTGACCGGCCCAAGAAAAATTTCGGAGGAGTATTTCTTTCAATTAGCTTAGGCATTATGTATTAATGCCCGGCATAAAACTACCCGATGAAAGTCCGGCTTCACAGTTCAATGGTTTTTCAAAAAATACATTTAAATTCCTTACCGATCTTGAAAAAAATAATAACATCAACTGGTTCAGCTCTAACCGTTCTTCTTACGAGGAGTATATTGTAAATCCCTCACGAGCATTTGTTAATCCAATCGGTCAATTCTTTAATTATTTAAACCCTTCAATTAGAACCGAGCCGAAATTTTGAGCCAGAGGCTCATCAGCCTATGGCTGAAATAAAACACTGATGCGCATCAGCAATGATATGCGTTTCTCTAAAAACTCACCTTATAAAAATTATTTTCTTATTCATTTCGGCAGGTTTAAAATGGATAGTGAATTTTATGTTTACATTGATAAAAAAGGGATTAAATACGGCGTTTTTTTAAATAACAGCATAGATAATGATTTATATTTTAATCAAAGTATATCTTCCGACCGAACTGAAATAATAAAGGCTTTCAAGAAGTATAAATTTAATAATATTTTTAATCTTTACTCATTTAAAAAAATTCGGAATTGTTGTCGGCAAAATTTAATGCGGAAAAAAATTTTGAACTCTTAACAAATACAAGATATATCCTTTTGCAAAAATCATTATTGAAAAAAGATAAGATTATATTCAGTCCTGAATTTTTAAATGAAACAATTAAGACTTTTTCCCGCTTGTACCCGCTTTATTGTTTTGCAATTTCACCGCAACCCTTAAAACTACTAAACGAATTTGATGATAGGATGGGAGTAGCATTGTAATATTACGCTTTGTTATCATTATACGAAATCATATATAGTCATTTGTGGCATTCATTGTTTTTTATTCTAATCCGCAATTCGAATTCCGAAATCCGAAATTCTAGACGTTTTACTTCCACTTAATCGTACAGCCGATAGAAAAAGTTTCGGGGATTGAAATTTCCCCGCCTTCTAATAATTCAATAATTGCTTCTCTTAAATATCTATTTTTAATTGCTTTTTCATCCTTCCAGTTATCATCAATTTTACCGTGATATACTAATTTTCTTTCTTGATCGAAAAGAAAAATTTCAGGAGTATGTGATGCATCGAATGCTTTTGCTAATGATTGATCTTCATCTCTAAGGTAAGGGAAATTAAAATGTTTTTCACTTGCTCTCTTTTTCATATTTTCAAATGAATCATCAGGATACTGAGAATCATCATTCGAATTTACGGCAATGACTGACAAACCTTTTTCTTCAAATTCTCTTTGAATTTCTTTAATTCTATCTTCATACGCCTGCACATAAGGACAATGGTTACAGCTAAAAATTACAACCAGTAATTTCTTATCATCAAAATTATCTAGTCTGTATTCTTTGTCATCAACTCCTTTTAATTTAAAATATGGTATTTTAGAACCGATCCTTAAAGTCTTCGTAGACATAAACCGAACTCCTTGCTTGTTTTTTTATATTTGTTTTCCTTTAGTAAATAAAATAAGTTATAATTAAATTTAAACGAAATATGTTTAAAGTTTTATCATTCATTTTCTTTCTTACAATAAACATAATGGTACAGAATTTTGATCTCGCAAATCATCTTTATTACAACTACCAGGATTATAAGGAAAAAATATTAACTTCAAAAAGATTTAAGTATTCAGATATCCTTCCTTTAATTAATAATTTAAAACTTAATGATATTTTCACCGTTAAGAAAGCAGGCTCATCAATTGAAGGAAGAGATTTATTTTTAATTTCATTAGGAAAAGGGAGTAAAAAAATTTTTTTATGGTCGCAAATGCATGGTAATGAATCTACGGCAACAATGGCAATTTTTGATATCCTTAATTTTTTTAATACCAAAGATGGTTTAGATAATATCAAAAAAAAACTTTTAAAAAAGCTTACCATTTATTTTATGCCGATGGTAAATCCCGACGGTGCGGAAATTTTTCAAAGAAGGAACGCTTACGATATCGATATTAACAGGGATGCAATCCGTCAGCAGACACCGGAAGGAAAAGTATTAAGAGAAACATTTGAAAAAATAAAACCTGATTTTGGTTTTAACCTTCACGATCAAAATACAAAATACTCCGTTGGAAGAAGCCCGAATGCTGCTGCGCTTTCTTTTTTGGCGCCGCCGGTAAATTATAAAAAATCCGTTAACCCGGTTCGAAAAAATGCAATAAAACTAATTGCAGAAATTTATAATGTTATGTCAAAATATATCCCGGGGCATATTGCAAAATATCCCGATGATTTTGAACCACGCGCTTTCGGAGATAATTTTCAAAAATGGGGAGCCAGCACAATATTAATTGAATCGGGCGGATGGAAAAATGACCCTGAAAAACAATTTTTAAGAGAGTTGAATTTCATTGCATTATTATCTTCATTTAAAAGTATTGCCGACGGCAGCTATAAAAACCAGCAGCAATCGGTATACGATGAAATTCCGTTCAATGCAGAATTTATTATGACTACCATTCTAAGAAATTTAGAATATGAAAGGAATGGCAATTCCTATATAATTGATATGGGAATAAATATGGAAGAGGTTAGTTCTAATGATGGCAAGGATTTTTATTTCAGATCAACTTTAGAAGATATTGGCGATTTATCAACTTACTACGGGTATAGCGATTATGATTTTTCCGGGTATAAAGCTGAACCGGGGAAAATTTATGAAAAGGAATTTAACTCATTTGAAGAAATTGAAACAACTGATTTTAAATCTCTTTACAAGCTTGGTTATACAGATGTAATCTTAAATTCAGAAAATTATAATAAAGTATATACTCCCCTTCCGATAAACATCTGGATTAACAACTTACCAAAAAATTATAACAAAATTGAATTGGAAAGTGTGCCCAACCTAATTATCAAAAAGAATAATGAAGTGAAGTATATAGTAATAAACGGATTTGTATTTGATATTAATAATTGCGAAGGAAAAATTTCAAACGGTCTGGTTTTTCATTAGATAATGTATGAAAGTGACTAGAATGGATCTAAATATCACACTGAGCTTGTCGAAGTGTGACATGTTAATCAGTATTTAGTCTTCGACAGGCTCCATTAGACTGACAAAATTTTGAATAATAAAAATATTTTCGAGTCATTCTAAGATTAGAAAGAAATTTAAATAAACTTTAATAGGTGATTAAAATGTTTAATATAAATAATATTCTGCTGCCGACCGATTTTAGCGACCTTTCATTATCTGCCGCTTCATATGCTTCCGATATCGCAAACCAGTATAATGCAAAAGTCCACCTGCTTTATGTACTGGAAAAAACACCGCCAATCCTGGCAATCCGTTCTCTGGATCTTTCGGAGGAAAAAATCATAAAATCTCTGGAGGAAGAAGCAAAAAAATCTTTGGAAGAAGCTGTTTTAAAAGTGAAGAAAAAAGCCAATAGTGAAAACTTAATCTTGGAACCTGTTTTGCGTAAAGGTTTGGATTACGTTGAAATAAACAAATATGCAGATGAAAAAGTAATAGATTTAATTGTAATAGCCACGCACGGCAGAACCGGCTTATTGCATACATTTTTAGGGAGTGTAGCCGAAAAAGTCATAAGATATGCAAAACGGCCCGTACTGGTTATAACTCCAACCGGTAAAGAGTAATGATTATTTCCTTGATTATCCATTCCCTCTTTGATATATTTGTTGGTTACATAAATTGTTAAGAAGGTATTTCGATGGCAAGAGTTAAAAATATAGAAGCTTATTGCAGCTTTTGTAATGCAGTTACAAAAATGGAACTGGCAAATGAAGTTTCGGTTTCTGAAGAAAGCAGCAAAAGGTGGGCAAAATGTAAAAAGTGTAAACAAACTATGATGATCGATCTTGTTGAAGATGTAAAAGATAATAAACCTTCTTTGGATGGAATTGAAAACGAAGACTGCACTGTATATTCTCCTAAAAAATCTTTCTCGGTTGGAGAGTCAATTTACCATGAAAACTGGGACGATTTCGGGAAGGTTGTTTCCAAAGATGTAACATCAAACGGACAAAAATCAATAGCAGTTGAATTTCAAAAAAACGGTTATAAAAAATTAATTGAATCATTATCTTAATAAAAATCAGCCGGCTGCCAGTGTATATCTGCAGCAGGTAAACCAATAAAGCGAGGTGAAATAATTTGGTTGGTATCAATGTCGGTGAAAACGAATCAATTGATAAAGCTCTAAAAAGATTTAAGAAAAAATATGAGCGTTCGGGAATTCTTAAAGAATATAAAAAGAGAACATTCTTTGTAAAGCCTTCTATTAAGAAAAGAATGGAAAAAATGAAAGCCGCTCGAAGAGCCCATCGAACGGATTACTTTGAGTAATTAAAAAGCTGTCTTTAACGACAGCTTTTCTATTTTAAATCTACTTTTGGTTCCTGCCTTTTTATTTCATTCGCAGTTAAATAATGTTTTTCAAAATGTTTTTTAATCGTTTCAAAAGCTTCATCAACTGAGCTGCAAAATGTGAATAGGTTTAAGTCTTTCCTGTTTATTACATTATTTTGAACCAGGCCTTCAAAGTTTATTATAGATTTCCAGTACTTTTCATCGTAAACTATTAAAAGCATTTTCTTTTTTATTTTTCCTGTCTGGATCAAAGTAATAATTTCAAAAAATTCATCCATTGTCCCGAACCCGCCGGGAAAAACTATTAAGGACTTTGCCAGGTAAGCAAACCAGAACTTTCTCATAAAAAAGTAATGAAACTCGAAGCTTAAATCAGGAGTTGCATACTTATTTATAAACTGTTCAAAAGGAATGCTTATATTTAATCCTACTGAATAACCGCCGGCTAACTTTGCTCCTTTGTTTGCAGCTTCCATTATACCCGGTCCCCCGCCGGTGCAGACTATAAAGCGGTTGGCATAAGTTTCAAGACTTATCGACCATTCCGTCAATCTCCTTGAAAGCTCCACGGCATCTTCATAATACTTAGACATATTAACGAAATGCTGAGCAATTCTTAATTCTTCGGCAAGCTTATCCGTTGTTTTAGGATTTATTGTTTTAAACCTATTATAATCTTTTACGGCATCTTTTCTAGATTTTAAGCGAGCCGATCCGAAGAAGACAATCGTATCGATTATTTTATGTTTCCTAAACATGCTCTGAGGATAAAGAAATTCGGAAAGCATTCTTATTATCCTGCCTTCGGATGAATTTATAAATTCTAAATTTTCATAAGCTTTAAGAAGTGTTTTATGTTTCGCCATAATTTTCCCGGAATGTGTTAAAAATTTTTTGTAATACTTTGCTGTTCGACTTTTATTTATAAGCATAAATTTTATATTTGGCAATGATTTTTAATAAATTTTCCAAATTAAAATTTATAATGTCCGTTAACTTATTCTAATTTATAATTAAAATAAAATTATCCATAATTTTTTCGACTATATATATTAGATAGTAATATTTTCGAATTTTGTTTTGGCAACGTATGATCAAAAAAAGCTTTTTACTTGTACTTTTTATTTGCACGATTTCTTTCCCTACTTCAAAAGAAGTTATCAGAAGCAGGATAGAAAGTCTCTTGGATAATCTTCCCAAAGGTACCATTGCCGGGATCCTAATCTTCAATCCCTTAACGGAAGACACGATATACCAGCTTAATTACACTCACTCAATGATACCGGCATCAAACACAAAACTTTTTACAACTGCTACGGCATTATCAATATTGGGAGGAGAATACCCTCTTAAAACAGTTTTATTTACAACAGATAAAAATGTTAAAGACGGTGTAATCGACGGAGATCTTTTTATTAAAGGATTCGGCAATTCGGTTTTAACATCCGACGATATTGATACTTTGGCCATGGAATTAAGGGCAAAGGGAATAAAAAAAGTTACCGGTAATATTATAGGTGATGATTCTTATTTTGATGAAATATATACTAGGGATGACTGGATAAGAGATG
Source organism: uncultured Ignavibacteriaceae bacterium (assembly GCA_964448105.1). Classification (GTDB taxonomy): domain Bacteria; phylum Bacteroidota; class Ignavibacteria; order Ignavibacteriales; family Ignavibacteriaceae; genus CAVQBP01. The sequence goes on along the minus strand of CAYUVK010000130.1, from coordinate 945 downwards.
AAAAAGCAAATGTAAAGCTGCCGCCGATTTCTGCCCTGGTAGTTGATAGAAACAGAACAATAGTCTACCGTAAAAGAGGAAGATATAAAAGAAGGTATGTTGCGTATGTTAAAAATCCTCCTTTAAATGCAGCAATAGTTTTAAAAGATAAATTAAGAGAACAAAATATTGATGTTGACGGTAAAGCAGTCAAAGGAGTTACTCCTCCAAATGTTATTCAGTTAGCTGAATCAAAAATTCTTCTTAAGGATTTAATAAGGCAGATAAATAAACACAGCGATAATTTTTTAGCCGAATGTTTATTCAAAACAATCGGTGCTGTTGCAAGCGGGAACCAGGGAAATTCTTTTTACTCAACGCAGGCAATTTTAAAATTCATTAAAGATAACGGAATTTATTCAGATGGAACTGCCGTAGTAGATGGATCAGGTATTTCAAGATTTGATCAAATTACACCTGGTGCAATAGTTGGATTGCTGGAAAAAATGTATTTTGATCTTATACACTATAAAGATTTTTACAATTCGTTAAGCATTGCAGGAGTAGACGGCACTTTAAGACACCGTTTAAATGCAACTTTTGCTGAGAATAATTTTCATGGTAAAACCGGAACATTAAAAGGAGTGTGCTCTCTATCCGGCTACCTTACAACAAAAAGCAACGATGAAATAATATTAAGCATTTTTTTCGATTTTAAACACAGGGGTGAAAATTACTACCGCAATATCCAGGATGAAATTATAAAAATTCTAGCTGACTGGGAATAGGGATTCAAGGAAAAAGTATAAAGGATAAAGTAAAAAGTTCTTTATACTTTTAACTTTTTACTTTATCCTTGTTTTCCCGTCAAGGTTTTCCGGGTGTCGTGCCTGGAGGTGTTCCCTGGTTTTGCTGCTGGGTTGGCGGCGGAGTTTGAGGTAAAGTCGATTGCTGAGGAACACTCTG
>CAYUVK010000129.1:0-12441 GCA_964448105.1 uncultured Ignavibacteriaceae bacterium | reverse complement strand
AGAGACAATCGCCTCTAACAACTTCATATTGAATAGATGTTGGTGCTTCAACCCATGCATCTAATGCATTTTGCATTTGGCTATGAACTTTATCAAAAAATTCAGGTAATGCAGAAATTTTGTTCATTTTTAAAGCATCAAGATCTTTTTGTCTATCTGCTTTTGGTCCTTCTTTCCTTTGAATCTTTCCGTTTAATTCTGCAACAGCTTTTCTAAAATTATCTACATCAGCTCTTGTTGCACCAACCATAGAATAGTTCTCATTCACACAATCTTCATAACTTTTAATCGTTGTAGATTTTAGGTTATTTATATCGGATTGTAATGTTTGAGTTTCTTGCTGAAGACTAGCTTTTTCAGAATTCAAGCGAGCCATTTCGGCTTGCCATTCATCTGATGTCATTTCTTCTTCCTGTGCAAATAGATTTACAGAAAAAACAAGGAGAAGAATAAGAACACCGCTTAAATATTTAGTTAACTTCATAAAATTTTCCTCCAATTTCAATTAATAAAAATTTCTTTAGAAATTATTTAGGCATTTTATCTAAATTTGCCTTTGTTTCTTCTTTATCTTTTGCACATTCCTGGAGTTTTGCATTCTTTGCGGCAATATCTTTCTCCAAGTTGGATCTCTCTTCTTTCAAGGAATCGGCAGTTGTCTGCAAAGATTTGACTTCACTTCTTAAGTCATTTAGCTGAGCCATCTCTGCATCACTAACCCCACCACAACCGCTCATCACGAATGCTGTTATAGCAAATGCAGCAATGGCGATCGTGCTTCTTACATATTTTGATATATTCATACTAGAACCTCCACTTAATGATTGATTTGTGTTATTAAATATAATAGAATAATAACAATATTTCCACTTGCTAAATTTTATAAATATTTTTTTTTCAAGCTGTTAGAACAATAAGGTCACTAATAAATGCCCTGATATATAACAAATTCGAACCATTAATTCAAGTTAAGCTGATACAATAACTTTTTATTTTGCTTTAAATAACAACCCTAAATAATTCTCTTTTCCACAAAACTTGTAAATGAATTTGCTGCAATAATTAAATGATCAAAGACAGGTATATCTAAAATTTTACCTGCTTCAACAATTTTTTTTGTTATTGATATATCTTCGTTACTGGGTTCCGGGTTGCCGCTTGGATGGTTATGTATTAATATCACACTTGCCGAATTGTTTTCAATTGCCGCTTTAAATATCTCCCTAGGATGTACAACGCTTGAATTTAAATTACCGATTGAAATAACTTCATATTTAATTATTTTATTTGCCGAATTTAAACAAACAAGAATAAATTTTTCTTTTACTTCATCCCTTAAAATAGGGATGAAAATATCAGCAATATCTTTAGGAGAAGTTATTTTCTTTTCAGAAAGCCATTTTGTTTGTGACTCAATTCTGCGGTTTAATTCGAAAGCAGCTAAAAGAGTGGCTGCTTTATCTTTACCGATGCCGTCGGTTTTTACCAGGCTGGAAAATGAAAGTGTTGCTAAGACAGCAAGATTTCTGTTTTTATTGATTAATTCTTGCGCTACACTTATCACAGATTTTCCCTTCGTCCCTGTTCTAAGAAGAATGGCAATAAGTTCTGCATCAGTTAAATTTTGAACACCCCTTAATATTAATTTCTCCCTTGGGCGATCATCTAAAGGCAAATCTTTTACTTTTAAAATTTCTGCACCTCCCTTTAATTGGATGCTTTAAATCTCTCCACCAGATCAAACTTGCCGTTTTTGTATCTTACTATATTCAGATATTCATTTATATGATCTTTATTAAATGATATATTATTATGAAAGCCTTGTACCACAATTCCCGATTCCATTTTATCTTTTACTGCAAACCGGCTATTTGTGCTATTTTCTATAACAAATAAAAGATATTTAGCGGTATCATATCCGTATAATACATTTCTATTAGGATCGATACCCGCCCTATTAAAAAAGTCCCTGCTAAACCTGATAAAAGTGCTGTCACTATAATCAATAAAATAATCGGACGTAAATGTTAATCGATCACTTAAAGCCGGGGCGGATTCATATCCTTTTGCATAAAACCAATCCTGGTTTCCATAAATCGGAACAACAGTTGAGTCTTGCTGAACTAATTCTGAAAATATAGCCGGTGCATCTATTTTATCGGCTAAAGGAATATATATACCTTGAAGGGTATCCTGGTAAGCAGCAATCTGGGAAACAGGTTCACTTAAAGCAAAAGAATTACTTTTATATGATGCACTAACCCAAATTTCTCCTCCATTTTTTTTAAATTCATTACTAAAAGTTGAAGCAAGCAAAGGAGAATAACCGTCAACCGAGCTTAAAACTGCCAATCTACTTTTATTTTCAACATAATAAACATAGTCAGCCATAACTTTTCCTCTTAGAGAAAAAGGAGGATTTGCCTGGAAAAAATTATCATTTTTATTAGTTAAACCGGTATCTGTAGCAGTAGGAGAAATTATAGGAATCTCTATACCCTTGAAATCATCAATAACAGTTCTAACTTCATTGCTAAAAATAGGTCCTATAATTGCTTTAATAGAAGGAATATTTTGAAATTCAATTTTTATGCTGTCAATTTTGTTTTTATCCATTCGCGTGTTTTTTACAACGATTCCGATTTTTTCCGTTTCATGAGCAGAATTATATTCTGAAACAGCATATTTAATTCCCTGTAAAATTTGTGATGCCGCCGATGATGCACTAGCATTTACTAAATCACTGCTTAAAGGAAGCATAACACCAATTAATGGAAAAGATGTACCAGTATTTTGTTGAACTATTAATTCGCCTCTATCAATTTTCTGTTCAAGCAGGGAAGCTTCCCCATGTTCTGCAGCATCAGGATATTTTTGAATTAGTTGCTGCAGATATAGCTTGGCGACTTTTAAGTCACCTTCGGTAACATTAACTTTTGCAAGAACTAATAATAAATAAGGTTCTGCTTTACTTTCATTTAACGAATCATATATTTTTTTAATATCGAACGATATCAAATAATTTTCTGCTATTTTTTCTCCTTGTGCCTTTGCATAATTTATATAAAATTCGGAATTGCTTGTATTTATTAAATTCGCTAGTTCTTTAAAAGCATCCAAATAATTCTTTTCTTCATAGTAAGTTTTTGATAGAGTTAACCTGGCTTCGTCTGTATAGTTGCTAAATGGATAGGATTCTATAAACTTTAATAAGGTAGTTTCCGCTTCACTAAAATTATTAAGCCGCAAAAAACACTTTCCTTTAAACAGATACGAAATCGATTTTGAAGAGTTAGAACTAGTATCGCTTAAAATTTTATCAAAAATATTTAAAGCATTATTATAATCCCCGGCATTAAACAATTGAACTGCTTTTACAAAATTATCATAGGGATTTTGATTGTTTTGGGGATATACAAAAATTGTATTTGACATTAAAAAAAAGAAAGAGAACAATAAAATTAGTTTTTTATCCATCGGAAGCTTTGTTTTTATTTAGAATATGAGAAGCATTTTTTTTCCCCTCTCTGGCAAAAATATTTTCAGGGTCTAATTTTAAGGCTACATCAAAATAAGTCAACGCATCCTTAGCTTTGCTTGCTTTAAGACAAGCTTCACCGAGTTTTGCATATATATCCGAAGAGACATTATCCATATGTTCAATATATTGTAAAAAAAAATTTTCAGCTTTAAGATAATCCCCCAATTTTAAGAAAATCTTCCCCCCCCATTCATATGAAGCAGCTTCTTTAGGATTAAGCCTTATCGCTTTCTCAATTGGAACAATTCCGTGAGCATACATTCCCAGGTTATAATAAATGATACTATAAATTAAATTTAATTCCCAAAAATTTGAATAAATTGCATCTGTTTTTTTTGCATATTTCAATGCGCTTTCAAAATTATCAAGTTCCATTTCTATTTTTGCAAGATATAAATTAGCTTCATACAGCAGTTCTGTTTGTTCATTAAAAGAGATATAATTTAGAAAATTTACTTTAGCCATTTCATATTCTTTTAAAACAAAATGAGAATATCCCAAAAAGAAAGAGACTATATGATTCTCTTCAGGAAGAATTAAGCTTAGAACTTCTATTGCCTCTTCCCATTTAGAATTTCTAAGAAGAAATTGTCCAAGAAAAAGCCTTACTTCATTATTTTCAGGGTCTGTATTGAGTAAAGAATAAAGAAGATTAAAAGCAGGTTTTAAGTTTCCCATTTTTTCATAAAGCTCGGCAAGATAAAAATAGACTTCTGCAAAATCAGGATATTCATTTATAATAGAATTATATAACTGAATTGCGTGAAGAGGTTTCCCCTGCGCTTCGTAATCCGCAGCTACTTTTAATTTATGATCCAGTTGATATCTTTCACTCATAATTATTCCCATTCAATCGTAGATGGAGGTTTCGAACTAATATCATAAACAACCCGGTTAATTCCATGCACTTTGTTTATAATTTTATTTGAAACCAGTTCCAAAAATTCATGATCAAATTTAAACCAGTCTGCAGTCATTCCATCTACAGAAGTAACCGCACGTAAAGCCAAAACATTTTCATATGTTCTTGAGTCACCCATTACACCTACTGATTGAACCGGGAGAAGAATAGAAAATGCCTGCCATATTTTGTTATAAATTCCGGCTTTTTTTATTTCGTTTATAAAAATATCGTCAGCTTCACGCAAAATGTCAAGTTTAGCTTTTGTTATTTCACCTAAAATCCTTACTGCCAAACCGGGACCGGGAAATGGATGCCTTTCAATAAATTCTTCAGGGATATTTAATTCCCGTCCGACATTTCTAACTTCATCTTTGAATAGCTCCCTAAAAGGTTCTATCAATTTCAGATTCATTTTTTCAGGTAAACCCCCAACATTATGATGGGTTTTTATTGTAGCAGAAACACCTTTAACCTGCACAGATTCAATTACGTCAGGATATAAAGTCCCTTGAACTAAAAACCCGGCTTCTTTGTGTTTTTTTGCTTCTTCCTCAAATACTTCTATAAATGTATTGCCAATAATTTTTCTTTTCTTTTCGGGATCCGAAACCTCATTTAAATTTTTTAGAAATTTATCCGAAGCATCAATATTTATAATATTCAAATGAAGATTATCTTCAAACATTTTTGCAATTAATTGACTCTCATTTTTTCTCATCAATCCTGTATCTATATGGATGCAGAGAAGCCTATCACCGATTGCTTTTTCCACTAAAACCGCAGCTACCGTCGAATCAACACCGCCGCTTAAAGCACAGATAACATTTTCTTTTTTTACAATTGATTTTATCTTTCTGATATTTTCTTCAATAAAATTTTGCGGAGTCCAGTCACCTTTGCATTTGCATATCTTTAATAAAAAATTATTTATTATTTTTCTTCCTTCTTCGGTATGATTTACTTCGGGATGAAATTGGACACCATAAATATTTAATTCTTTATTTGAAACAGCACAAATTGGGGAATGATCAGATTTACCGATGATTTTAAAATCTTTTGGAACTTTAGTTAAGTAATCACCATGACTCATCCAGACTGTTGATTCCTTTTTTACCCCTTCAAATAATTCAGATTCATCTAAAATATTAAGTTCTGCTTTACCATATTCACGATCAGAAGCAGGCTCTACAACTCCATTAAATTCTTTACAGATAATTTGCAGCCCGTAACAAATTCCTAAAACCGGGATTCCTAATTTTAAAATTGAAGGATCTAACTGGGGTGCATCTTTATCATAGACGCTCATAGGTCCGCCGGATAAAATTATCCCGGTAGGATTTATTTCTTTCGCTTTTTTAAGTGAGATTGTATGGGGATAAATTTCAGAGTAGACATTTGCTTCTCTAACCCGCCTTGTTATAAGCTGGGTATATTGAGAGCCGAAATCTATTATTAGAATATTTTCTCTATTAGGCATTAATCATATAAATAAACTTTTGTGTAGGAAATTATTATTCTTAGAAATATATAATTCGGGAGAAGACTAATGATCCACTAATTCCTTGTATTGCTCGGCATTTAAAAGATCGTTCAATTCATTCTGATCTTTTATTTCAATTTTTACCATCCATCCTAAACCGTAAGGATCAGAATTTACTACTTCAGGTGTATCGGTTAAGTCTTTATTTACTTCGATAATTTTTCCGCCTACAGGTGCAAAAAGATCACTTACTGTTTTTACAGCTTCAATTGTTCCAAAGGATTCACCTTTTTTCACATCTCCTTTATTAGGATCAATGTCAATAAACACTACATCGCCTAATTCACCCTGCGCATAATCTGTAACTCCTACGGTTCCGATATTTTTTTGAACGGAAATCCATTCATGATCTTTTGTATATTTTATATTTGTTGGGAAGTTCATTTAAACCTCAAAGTTTTTGATGATCATTAATTTAGTGTAATTTATATTAATTATTCGTGTTATAAAAATGTTAACCGGCTACACTTGGGGTATAGGGTATACTTTTCATTCGTATTAAATCGGTTCACTTTACCCAAGACAATATTAAATTAAAATTCGAAACTTTCTAAAAAGCTTGTATCAAAATTACCGGTTAAGAATTTTCTATCCTCGAGTACTTTTAGATGAAAAGGAATAGTAGTTTTTATCCCCTCCACTGTAAATTCTTCAAGAGCTCTTTTACCTCTAAGGATTGCATGAGATCTATCAGTTCCCCAGACAATTAGCTTCGCAATTAAAGAATCATAATACGGTGGAATAACGTATCCTTGATAGATATGTGAATCGATCCGCACGCCAAATCCGCCTGGATAGTGAAGAGATTCAATTTCACCCGGAGAAGGTCTGAAACTATTTGCAGGATCTTCAGCATTTATTCTAAATTCGATACTATGTCCCTGCGGCTTACCTGGTAAGGTTTCGATTTTTTCTCCGGCAGCAACAAGAATTTGCTGTCTTATCAAATCAACGTTATAAACAAATTCTGTTACAGGATGTTCGACTTGAATACGCGTATTCATTTCCATGAAATAAAAATTCTTATGCTTGTCTAAAAGGAATTCAACAGTACCGGCACCTTCATAATTAACAGCTTTAGCCCCGGTTATAGCAGTTTCACCCATTTTATTTCTTATCTCGGAATCAATCGCCGGTGATGGAGATTCTTCTATTAATTTTTGATGTCTTCTTTGAACTGAACAGTCTCTTTCTCCATAATGGTACACATTTCCAAAACTATCCCCTAAAACTTGAATTTCCACATGACGCGGATTTTCAACAAACTTTTCCAGGTATACATCAGGATTGCCGAATGAAGATTCGGCTTCAGCGCGTGCAGTTTGAAAAGCTTTAGTTAATTCCTTTTCTTCCCATACAATTCTCATCCCTTTACCACCACCGCCTGCGGAAGCTTTTATTATTACCGGGTAACCTATTTCATCTGAAATTCTTTTTCCTTCCTGGGCATCCAATACAATTCCATCGCTGCCGGGAATTACAGGGATACCGTTTTTTTTCATTGTATCACGTGCAAAAGCTTTATCACCCATTGCTCTAATCATATTAGGAGATGGGCCAATAAATTTTATATTTGATTCGGAACAGATTTCGGAGAAGCTGGCATTCTCTGCTAAAAACCCATATCCCGGATGAATTGCATCCGCACCGGTAATTTGCGCTGCAGAAATAATAATCGGAATTTTTAGATAACTTTCCCTGCTGGGTGGCGGTCCAATGCAGACTGCTTCGTCGGCAAATGTAACATGAAGAGAATTTTTATCTGCTTCAGAATAAACTGCAACAGTTTTAATACCTAATTCTTTACATGTTCTTAAAATTCTTAAAGCTATTTCGCCGCGGTTTGCAATTAAAATTTTATTAAACAAACTTCTTCTCAGACTTTTATAAAAGAATCAGCCGGGTTGAATTAAAAAGAGAGGCTGGTTATATTCCACAGGTTTTCCATTCTCAGCTAAAATTTTAACAACTTTACCATCCATGTCTGATTCAATTTCATTCATTAATTTCATTGCCTCAACAATACACAGAACAGAACCGACAGAAACATTATCACCTATTTGAATATAAGGATCCGCATCAGGAGCAGGAGCTCTATAAAATGTACCGACTATAGGTGATCTTACTTCATGAAAATTTTCCTTCGGTTCTTCTTTTGGTTTAACTGTTTCCTGAGCAACATCTTCATTATTACTGTTGTTACTGATGGAAGAAGTGTTAGCTAAAATCTGAGGCTGTGTCACAATATTCCCCATTCTTATTTTTTTAGCTATTTTAACCCTAAAACCATTCTCTTCTACTTCAAGATCTGTTATCTCACTGGAATCAACAACTTTAACCAGCTTCTTAATTAAATTCAAATCCATTTTGACACCCTCTTTCTAAGATTTCACTCTCTCTACATATCCCCCTACCCTAGTATCAATTCTCAAAAAATCCCCTTCATTGATAAACAAGGGAACATTTACTGTAGCTCCAGTTTCTAGCTTAGCCGGTTTATTAGCTCCAGTTGCAGTATCACCTCTAAATCCCGGTTCAGTTTCAATAACTTTTAAGTTTACAAATATTGGTATTTCGACATTTATTATTTCTTCGCCATTGAATAAAATATCAACTTCTTCACTTTCCTTTAAGTAATTTACGCTATCTCCAAATAATTCAATAGGTATATTAATTTGCTCATAAGTGTCGTTATCCATACAAACTAAAAAGTTCCCTTCCCTATATAAGTATTGATATTTTCTTCTTTCAACGCGTACAATTTCAATACCTTCACCTGATCTGAAAGTATTATCTAAAACTTTTCCAGTTTTTAAATTCTTTAAAGTGCTTCTAACGAATGCTCCCCCTTTACCTGGTTTGACGTGTTGAAATTCAACTATAGAATAGAGATCATTTTTAAATTTGATAATTAAACCATTTCTAAAATCAGAAGTATCAGCCATAAATACTAAACTTTTAATTAAATAATTGAGAAGAAAAAAATAGATATATAAGGCTAGAAAGTCAAGAATTAAAGATTACAGAAAATTGCAGATTCTTTACAAAAATTAGCAAAAATTTCAAAAAAATTATCAATTTTTATAAAAAACCGGTAGGTTTTGATTTATTTAATTTTTGAAAAATATTGATGAATGCCTATTAAAAAAAATTAACACAATTAAAAATTAATCCACTAGAGTTGAATACTCCTGAGCTTTTCTTGCAACTTGGGATAACGGGTAATCTTTTTTTAGTGATTCCAGCAATCCTTTTGCTTCTTCTTTTTTACCTGCTCTAATGTAATTGATACTTGCATCCAGCATATAATCAGGGTTTAGAACATCTGTTTTAGATACCCGTGAAGCTTTTCTAAACAAATCGGCAGCCTTTTCGTATTCTTTTCTCCCTGCATAAATCCCTGCCTGTCCGGCAAGCGCCGTCGCTTGATATATAGAAATGTCACCATCATAATCTTCATAGTATTTCAGAGCCTCGTCAGATTTGCCAAGCATATCATACGAATTGGCCAGATAGATTTTTGCAGTTTCACCATTCTCGGTACTTCCATAATCTTCAACCATTTTTTTGAGGCCTGTAATATTTTGTGACGGTCTGCCTTCAATAGCTTCAAGATATGAACCCTGATCATAAAGATTCATAACCTGTGACAATAATACTTCCGCCTTGGCATTATTCTCTTTTTTATTATTGATATAATATATTATTACAAAAACGAGAACAATTAAAGCACCTGCATAAAATAAAATCCTGGACCTGTTTTCCTCAAAATATCCATAAGCCTTATAATAAACTTCAACTAATTTATCCTGCTTAATTTCTTTTTTAGATAATTTTTTCTTCTTAGTAAGCATGTCAATCCTTTTAAAAAATAGACTTGAAAAATAATGAAAAATAAGGAAGGTCAAAAGTCTCTGCCAAAGTCCGATCAGTCCAAAATTCTGAAAAATTCAAAGGTCAAAAATTTTTAACACAATTTTACCAGGTATTTTTTCTCTTTTTGACTTTTGATTTTTTACTTTTAACTTATTTCCAGTACGCCCAGAAGGACTCGAACCTTCAACCTTTGGAACCGGAATCCAACGTTCTATCCATTTGAACTATGGGCGCGTTTATTTTCAAACAAAATTCTAAACAATTCACAGTAAATATAGTAAAGATTAAGGTATTTTACTGAACATTTTGGTTAACACTCCCTCGATTTCCCCTTTTTTCAGCTTCCGTACATTGAGAATAATAATCTTTTATCGAGTTAGTAAAGCAGTATCTTCTACAAAAGTAGAATGGGGGTGATTTTTATCAGCTTCCAATACCGTAACATCAAGTCCACAGTTTACAAGAGCTTCAATATATTTTTGATGTTGCTTTAGCGCTAGCTAATAGTTAGGTTTTCCCAGATTTGCACTCGTTAAACCATTCACAAAGTTTTTACATGGTTTTCTTACTATAGCTTTATTGAACATTACTTTTTATAAACTTAATAATGATATCCTTTTGGTAAGATAAAATTATTCTTAGAAATACCCTACTTAAGATGGGTTTTTTCTAAAAATATTATTTGGGCATATCATTTTATCAACTTCAAGAAGTTCTTTTAAAAATACTGAGTTAAGTGGGGAATTTTTATAACTAAAAGGACATAAAAAATCCCGCCTATGTTATTAAGCGGGATTCGTTAAATCGGAAATGGATTTGTCTTATTTAGTCGATTCTTATCGTGACCTTTTACCAGCCCTTATATCTCCACAGGCTTTACAAAGTTTTTTATTACTCTTTCCGTTTACTTTTTTTCCTCTTTTAATAGCATGGCCTGCAGTGCATACTCCATATATGTGATATACTTTTCCTGTTTTGGAATGATAGGGTGAAACTTGTTTTGGCATTTTTTTTCTCCTTAATTTGTTATTGTTTATAAATAAGATGCTACTATTAAAGATACACAAACTTATTTATCCCAGAAGTAGATTTATAATAATATTTAAACTTGCATATATTATTCTACAGAAACAAAGATTATTTAATGATTGGCAAATAAATAAAAAGTTAAAACTTGTTCTACATTTCACGCCCGCTACTCTTTTACAATCCGCCCTCCTCTTTTTTTAGGATGCATGGAGGTGTTTTAAGTTAGAATTATTCGATAACTTTTTAGAAATCTAAGAGTATTTCTATGCTGTTGCTGTTTTACTTTTATTGAACATATTATAAAGCCATGCAATTATAAAACCGCAAATAAATCCATCAACAAATCCCCATAATAAACCAATTATTCCACCTATCCAACTGAAAGAATATCCGAAATAGAATCTACTAAGATTAGAAATTGTGAATCCGGACGAACCAGCGATTAGCAACCACCAAGTTGAGATTAAAACTGTAAAGCCCCATATTAATCCCAATGAAAGACCAAGAGCTTTTTTACTAAGATTCATAGTAACCTCCCGTAGGTTTTTTGATTGTTGTCAGAATCCCATCAATTTTTAGAATTGAAGTGGGATTAAAACTTAATTTTTCTACTTTTCTTTGTTCCATAAATTTGTGAGTTTCGAATTTCCTTTTTAATTGCATCACTTCTTTTTTTATCTGCTTCCTTAACTTCTTTTTCAATTTTTTCAGGTGAAGAATAAATAACTCTCAGGATTGCTATATAATTACAAAAAAAGCAAATATAAAAACAATAAGATTTGCTAGTGAATCATCCATATACTACACCATCTTTCAGTAGAAAGTTATGTATTTATTGTCAAAGAGTAAATAAAATAGTTTTTTAATCTCATAATTAAGTGTAAATAAAAAAATGTTTACTTTTGTAATTTGTTTATTACCTGATTTATTATTTATAGATTTATTAAAATAATTATGGATTGAAAGCAAAAAAATTTGTAGATTGACTTCGTCATAAAAGGTAAAAGCGGGCTAAATCGAAAAAAGATAACAACTATTTTTAGCAAGAATATTTCACAGGAGTATCTATGGGAATTCATGCTGAATATTATCCGGGCAAATCTATTATCATTATAGACAACAATCATTTAATTGGTGTCGAAAACAAAACACTTCAAAGCCTGGTTCAGGATTCAATAAATAAAGGAAGTAAAAGTATTTCAATTAACTTATCAAAAGTAGAGTACATAGCAAGCTTGGGAATCGAAGGTCTTGTACATGCTTATACAACTTGTACTAATAGAAATGTTAAGTTTAATATTGAGGGTGTTGGTGGAAATGTAATGAAGGTGTTACACCAAGTAAAATTGGACACAATTTTAGATATTATTTAATTGCAAATAATTTCTTCTCAAGTTAACACATAAAAAAAATTTATCTTTGTAACCCATTTAAAATTAATGAGTTAACTTACTGTCTATTTTTGTGGATATTGATTATAAAAATAATTAGCGTTTCTTAGCCCAACTTCGACACAAAGCAGCAAATATGGGGATAAAATCATATGCAAAA
>CAYUVK010000128.1:0-12634 GCA_964448105.1 uncultured Ignavibacteriaceae bacterium | reverse complement strand
TGTATTTATCAAATAAATCATTAAAATGCCATATGGCACAAATATAGGAGGGGACTTTCATTTTCATTTATGTCTTTGCATTTAAAATTCTATCATTCTTAAAAATACATTATTATGATAAGAAAATTTATTTTTAGTTTTATCTTTTTAAAAGTAATTTTAATTCCCCAAAGGAGCGAGTTGTCCCCTCCTTTGGAGGGGCGAGGGGTGGGTAAATACAAGTCATTTTAAAAATACTTATAAAAAAAATTCACGGGTATTATAACCTTTCAATATTATTATTGTAAGTATCCTTAGTTTACAATATTTTTAAAATAATGTAATATCTTATCCTTAACTTCATTTTTAGCTGCTATGAAATCATTATTTTTAATATTTGTAATCCTTTTTATTACCAATGGTTTTTCTCAAGAAACCTCCCAAATAGACCCTGATATTTTGTATAAAACCTGGGAAGCAAAATGGATAACGTGTCCCGGTATTTCCGGAAAAGAGTACGGGGTATATTTATTCAGAAAAACATTTCAACTAAAACCCGGAATAAAGGAATTTATCGTTCATGTTTCCGCAGACAACCGTTACAAATTATTTGTTAATGGAAAATATGTATGTAACGGGCCGTCAAGAGGAGATTTTCTAAAATGGAAGTTTGAAAGCACTGATATTTTGCCTTTCTTGGAGAAAGGGGAAAATATTATTACTGCTGTTGTTTGGAATTTTGCTGAATACAGACCTGTAGCTCAATTTTCTAACAGGACAGGATTTATTCTGCAGGGAAATACTAAAGTTGAGTGTATAATAAATACAAACAGCACGTGGAAAGTATTAAAAGATTCTGCATACAGTCCGCTTCCTGTAAATGTAAACCAATATTATGTTGTAGGACCCGGTGAAAAATTTAATGGAGAACTTCATCACTGGAACTGGACAAAATTAGAATATAATGATTCGAAATGGAAAACGGCAAAGGAATTAGAGCCGGGAACTCCTTTACAGAGCTTTAAAGAATATGGTAATATATCAAAATATGTACTTGTCCCCCGAGAAATCCCTTTTATGGAGGAGAAGACTCAAAGATTTTCACAAATACGACGTTCGAATATTGGGAATATTCCAGAGCAATTTATTAAAGGGACAAGAAGTTTAATTATACCGGCAAACTCATCTGCAACCATCCTGTTTGATCAAAAATACTTAACGGATGCTTACCCGGTTTTGATAATTTCAGGCGGGGATCAAAGTGAAATAACTTTAACTTATGCTGAAGCTCTATTTAATGATAAGACGGAGAAGGGGAATAGAAACGATATCAAAAATAAAAAGATTATAGGAAACCAGGATATAATTATATCAGGCGGCGGAGATAATAGAACATATCAAACATTATGGTGGCGCACATTCAGATATGTTGAAATGAAAGTTGAAACTAAAAACGAACCTTTAACCATAAATGATTTTTACAGTATTTATACGGGTTATCCGTTCAAGGAAAAAGCTTATTTTGAAAGTAGTGATTCTTTACTTACCGATATTTGGAATACAGGCTGGCGTACACAGAGATTATGCACGGGTGAAACTTTTTTCGATTGTCCTTATTACGAACAGCTTCAGTATGCAGGAGATACAAGAATTCAATGCTTAACATCCAACTATGTATCGGGCGATACTATTATGATGCGAAAAGCGATTCAATCATTTTATGACTCCCGTTTACTTTTTGGTTTAACACAAAGCCGTTACCCTTCTTATGATACCCAGATCATTCCAACATATTCTTTAGTGTGGATTACAATGGTTTATGATTACTGGATGCTGTGTAATGACCCGGAATTTATAAAAACCATGATACCCGGAATTATGGATGTTTTAAATTGGTATAAAAGTAAAATTGATTCAAGCGGTTTACTGGGACACATGGAATGGTGGAATTTTGTTGATTGGGTAAATTTTAAAGGATGGCATAGCGGTATTCCTCCCGGATTAGACAGTAGCAATTCTGCAGTGATTAATCTGCAGTATGTTTATACACTGCAAAAAGCTTTTCTATTATTTAAAGCTTTTAATTTAAATGAGCAGGCTTCAGAATATTTGCAGCAGGCAAAAAAGATAAAAATAAATGTTTTTTCAAAATGTCTTGATAAAAAGGAAGGATTAATTGCAGATACACCTGACAAGAAAAATTTCAGTCAGCATGCAAATATACTGGGAATTTTGACGAATACTTTTCCTGCTAATTCTTATGATGAAGTCTTAAATAAAATAACCGGTAAAAAAGATATTGCTCAATGCTCATACTATTTCAGGTTTTACTTATTTGAAGCATTGGAAAAAGCCGGGATGTCCGATAAATTTCTTGAGCTATTGAGTCCATGGAAACAAATGCTGGATTTAGGATTAACAACATTTGCCGAAGAACCTGAACCATCAAGATCCGATTGCCATGCCTGGAGTGCATCACCGGTTTACTACTTTTTATCTTTAGTCTGTGGTATAAAGCCGAATGAACCTGGTTTTAAATCTGTTCGCATAGAACCGCACCTTGGAAGTCTAAAATGGATTAGTGGTTCAATACCGCACCGTTTAGGAAATATAAAGGTTGAATTACAAAAAGAACACGAAGGTTCTATTAAAGGACAGGTAATTTTACCGGAACATTTAAAAGGTGTTTTTATCTATAAAAATAAAAAAATATTATTGAGCGGTGGAGCAAATTCAATTCAAATAAATAATTAAGTATCTCTTTTACAAATTGTTCCGGTTTAGTATCCATTGCAATATGCTGTTCTCCCGCCAATTCTATAATCCGGCAATTTGGCAATGCGGACTCAACTACCTCAATTGCTTTCCATATAAATGATGAGCTGTCGCTTCCAAGCAGGAGTAAAACCGGAATCTCCAAATTGGAAAATATATCCCCGTTGAAGATATAATACCTGTCAACTGTTAATGCCCGCGGGATATTCGAAGCAAGTCTTATTCGCTCTTTAGTAAAGACCTAAGCTTTAAATTTTAATTTCTCACTTAATCTTTTTGCATACTACATCATCAAACTTATGGTATGACAGAGCCGTAACCTTATTCTCTTTATCCCTGGTAAATTTAAGATTAAAGGGTAAAGTAATTGAAGCGAACTCAGTTGAGGAAACGGGTAAAAGTTTTGTAGTAAAACCTTCAACTTCATTTTTCACCATAAGAGAATCCTTATTACGGAAAACTGTTAAACTGTCACCTTTATCCGATGTATATGTGCCTGCGTATTCATTGTAAACAGCAGGTCTTACCTTAGTGGTTTTTATAACTCTTGCATTATTCATTTCACCAAGGCCGTGTTTCTGACCGCAAAGCTTACAGTAAGTTGGTTTGGATATATTATTTATATAATGTTTCACCGGCGGTACTGTCCTAAGATACCGGTAAATTGCACGCAGGTCATCGTCGGTATAATTTTTTATAACAATCCACGGCATTATTGAATGCAGTGTACCCCCTTTTCCCGTTCTAATAACATTTATAAAGGCATCCTCATTGTAAAATAATCCCGACTGATCCGGCGTTATATTGACAGAGAATGCACTATCATTTATTTCCGGCAATAAAAAACCACCTGCAAACATTCCGGGCTTCATTGAATTTTCCCATGCAGTATGGCAGCCAGAGCAGTCGCCGACTTTAACCAGGTATTTTCCTCTCTCCAGCACATTTGAAAGATCCCGGGATAGAATAGGCTTATAAATCGGCCGGGGATAATATACAATTGCCTTCTGTACATTTTCAGGTAATTTCCTTTTAGAAAGTTTGTTCTTTACAGGCGGTAGTGTTCTTAAATAAACCACTATAGATGCAAGATCTTCATCTGAAAAATATTTAAATGCATCGTAATAAAGCATTAAAGGATATAGAGCACGCCCGTCATGCCCGACGCCTTCCCTTATAGCACGGGCAAACATATCATCTGTCCAGTTACCTGCTCCTGTTTCTTTATCAGGTGTAATGTTAGGAGCGACAATTCTGAAATTCTTTTTATTTACAAGAATAGCTCCTCCTCCTTTTTTAGATTCAATAGGAGGTGCACCAGGTTTACTCCAGTCTCTTATGCTGTGGCATAAGAAGCAGTGAGAAGCACCTTCAGTTAAATATTTCCCTCTGGCAATTCTTTGGGGCGTGCTTTCAAATTTAATATCAGTTAACGGACGAGTTTTTAACCCGGCAGTTACGTACATTTCATCTTTTTCTCCCGATGCTTTATCAGGCTCTTTGCTGTCACAGCCCGTTATTAATAAAATTAAAGAAAGAACTATAAGAACTTGTGTACATTTCTTCATGGATTGCCTTTATTGATGGGGAATTAGAATAGTATTTGTTTATTTTAGACAAATTTATTTATGATTGCAACCATTAATAGGAAAAGTCACGCAACTGTGTCATATGGCACAATAGAAAATTTTCTTAGAAAAAATCCCATCTTCATTTCATTAATTCAAGGGGCAAGAGTGAGTTTATAATACAGTTGAGAATTTCTGGCGCTTGTATCCTAAATCAAAGACAGTAGGAAGTTTAAAGATTAAATTCACAACAATATTATCCTTTTATCCCCGGTTAATTACTCCTCATTGAAACGGTTTCTCAAAAATAAATTAAGGAGTCTGCCATGTATAAATATTTTACTTTTCTGCTTCTTTTGTTATTTACAATTGGTTGTGGAGATGAAGAGAAACCAAAAGCTCCTTTATTTACAAATCTCGGGAAACACAATTTCCCCATAACTACTAATTCGGAACTTGTACAGAAATATTTTAACCAGGGAATAATATTAGCATACGGATTTAATCATGAAGAAGCATTCCGTTCTTTTGAGGAAGTTGCAAGACTGGATTCAAATTGTGCAATGGCATATTGGGGAATGGCAATTGTTCTCGGGCCGAATATTAATCTCTCGATGGATAAAGCTTCTGTTCCCAATGCTTACCAGGCTGTACAAAAAGCGATTTCTCATCTTGATAATGAAACCCAAAGAGAAAAAGACTGGGTTATGGCTCTTTCAAAAAGATATAATAATAAATTGATTGATGATAGGCACAGCCTCGATTCGGCATACTCCGATGCAATGAGAGATTTAACTAAAAAATATCCCGATGACCTGGATGCTGCAACTATGTTTGCGGAATCGATTATGGATCTTCATCCCTGGGACTACTGGCTGAAAGACGGAACACCGGAACCATGGACACCGGAAATACTGTCAACTCTGGAAAGTGTAATTAAAAGAAAAAGTGATCATATAGGTGCGAATCATCTTTATATTCATGCAGTTGAAGCATCTAAAAACCCTGAGCGAGGTTTAAGCAGTGCAGACAGGCTGAGATTTCTTGTGCCGGGAGCCGGGCACCTGGTGCATATGCCGGCGCATATTTATATAAGAACCGGTAAATATCATGAAGGAAGTCTTGCAAATGAGCGTGCAGTAAAATCGGATGAGGAATATATTAATCAATGCAACCAGCAGGGATTTTATCCTTTATCCTATTACCCGCACAACTATCATTTTTTATGGGCAACCGCAACACTTGAAGGCGACAGCAAAACGGCTATCGATGCAGCATTAAAAACTTCTACAAAACCGCCTGATTCTTTAATGGATGCATGCGGTTATCAAACTCTTCAGCATTTTGCTGTAATACCTCTTTATGCTTATATAACATTTGGGAAATGGGATGAGATATTAAAATATGATCCTCCCAAAAGGGAACGTCCCTATCCACTCGGTGTATGGCATTATGCAAGAGGAATGGCTTTTACAGGAAAGAACGATCTTGTTAATGCAGAAAAGGAGCTGGCCGAGCTTGATAACCTGCGGGATAATAAAGATGTAGATAAACTTGATATCTGGGGAATAAATTCTGCAGGCAGTCTTCTTAAAATCGGGTATGAAGTACTTTCAGGTGAGATTGCAGCAAAAAGGAAAAATTATAACCTTGCAATAAAACATCTGGAAGAAGCAGTTAAACTCGAAGATAAATTGCGTTATGATGAACCTCCCACATGGTTCTATCCAACAAGAAATAATCTCGGCGGAGTTTTGCTGGAAGCCGGGAAATATGCAGAAGCTGAAAAGATATTTAAAGAGGATTTAAAGGAAATTCCTGAAAATGGCTGGGCATTGTACGGACTCCATGAAGCATTACTGAAAGAAAACCGGAACCGGGAAGCAGAAGAAATTGAAAGAAGATTCAAAAAAGCATGGAAGCATTCCGATGTCGATTTAAAATCATCAAGGATAATATGAATAATTCTTAAAACAACTTAAAATAATTTATTTTATTAGCTAATTAACATGTTGTGTGGGATATAATTATGCAAAATACAAAACTATCAAAATAGTTATGCATATGAAATATTTACCATTAACCCACAACTAAAAGTCGCAGGTTAGTAAAACCTATTTTCAGATAATAATATTTTAATAGTTTCAAAAATTATTTTAGACAACTGGCTTTAGTTAAATAATTTTTTATATATCATTTCAAATGTTTAAGAAGCCGTAATGTTGTTGTACACCCCTTTTAGTTTTATAGTGGGGAAAGAATTTTTATTATGTAGCAGACCATAACCATCCGAATATAACAGCCGTAAACAATGCATAAATTAATCCGTCGAACATAGATTTTAGCGTTGTTACCCAGCTTCTACTATACCAGATACTGTTCTGGACAAGAGCCAGACTGTATCCGATGAATGCGGTAGCCCCGGTAAACCTGAAAATCGAACGGAAAGTTGCCCCGGGTATAAGTGCATGTCCCGCAATATACGCTGCAGAAATACTTACTACCAGACAGTATATGAACCACATTGCTAAACTCGAGCCCATATTAACGTGACCGGATGGAAATACAGTTAAAATACCAGCTGGTCCCTTATTTATTTTTTCCTTAAATTCCTGTGAATTACGTTCTTTAGATTCTGTTGCATAAGGGAACATATATTCTCCTTGGTGTATGTGGGCTTTTCCCAGTGCGTCCCTCACCTCGTCTTCACGCGGAAGTTTTTTGAAATCTGATTTGTGATACGGTAAAACCATATGAATTATAGAGCTTATAATAAATACAGCAACTGCAGACAGGATAATAGGCAGCCAAAGAGAAATAATTGAAACCATATTTCACTCCTTTGTATTTTGAAAAAATGATTTAAAAAAATCTTATTGGAAAATACTTAAAATTAACTCTCTGTTGCAAAAGAAAAATGAACAATTTCTGCTTTTTGAAAAACTATTTTACAATGAATAAAAATTATTTGGGTGATATTGTAATTGGACAACAATAGACTGTGTCACTTTAGTAAAAAATTGACTACTTCATTTAAAAATTGTTCGGGATTAGTATCCATTGCAATATGTTGTTCACCTTGCAGTTCTACAACCCGGCAGTTTGGTAATGCTGATTCAAGTTCCTCAGTTGCATCCCGTATAAATGATGGGCTATGGCTCCCGAGCAGTAGTAAAACCGGGATCTCCAAGTCTGCATATTTATCCCGGTTAAAGATATAATACCTGTCAATTGTTAATTCCCGCGGGATAGTTGGGGCAAGTTTTATACGCTCTTTATACAAAGGCAATTCACGGTAAACTTTAAACTCACGCTCAGGCATTCCGACAATCATTTTGAGGAAAAATTCGAGTGCAGTTTCTAATTTACCTTCGTCAATCAATTTCTGCATTTTGTCGGGTGCGCCTTCAAAATATAAAGGTAGTCCGATAGGTAAAGGCGGTTCATAAAGAATGAGACGATTTACATTTTCAGTTAGGAGGGCTCCTTCCAAACTGCAAATTGCACCGAATGAATGCCCGAGAATGGAGACGGGCTTACCAATATTATCTACAACAGCCGCAACATCCTCCGTTTCGCGCATAAAATGATAATCGGAAGAATCTCCGCTTTCACCTCTGCCACGTCTATCCATAGCATAAACGGTAAAATGTTTCTGCAAACCCGGCAGGATTGGAGCCCAGCGTTTGTGGTTTGCAGTAGTGCCGTGTACTAGTAGCAGCGGTGCTCCGGTGCCGCTTTTTGTAAAGCTTATAATTGTCCCGTCTTTTGATCTGATTTTTTCCATGACAAATTAAATAATATATAAATTGATCATAATTCCATAATCTACCATTTCAGAAAAAAATTTGTAAGATATTTTACCTTTAAAATTGACGAAAGCTTTATATTTTAATTTCTAATTTAATCTTTATATCATGTTGCTAATTTAATTAATAATAAAACCAGATTGTTCTATAGTCACGGATATTTTCTCCTCTGGCTGCAAGCTCTTCCAGGTAATCGTATATCGGAACATCAACATAATTATAAGGCGGGATAGCAGAAATATTTTTCTCCCACGGATGAAATTCATAAACCCTGGATCCATCCGGTAAAATCATTACAAGCCTATGATCCTGCCCAGCTTGAAGCTGGTTTTTACCTAGCTTCGGCACATTAAATACCGGTTCATCGGTTCGGTCCAACCCCGGAAGTAATCTTGCTTCTTCTTTTCTCTCTTGTAATATTCTGGCAATCGGTACCATATACCTTTTTGTTTCTTCTTTCCCTTTCATATTAAAAGTATAATATGGATCAACACCAATTGACTTTAAATCTATTCTGAGCTTGGCTGTTTCAAATCTTCTTGAGTTTTCTACTGTAAAGACCTGTTGATTATAAACACTAATGCCGATTTTCTTAAATTTTTGAACTGCGTTCATTGCTTCAGGTGTAATTTCATATGAGTGCTCAAAGTGAGTAACCAGTGCTATTTCTAATTTAGGCGGCTTGTGAAATCTTGAAATTATTTTTATAAGGTTATCTGTAATTCTCATTGGTAAAACAACCGGCGTTCTACTGCCGATTCTTATCCTGTATACCTGCTTTTTTGAAGCAAGTGCTTCAAGCAACCTTTCGACCTGGTTATCCTTCATAATTAATGGATCTCCGCCGGTGATTAAAATATCCCCCACACTTTTATGTTTATCAAACCAGGATACAGCTTCCTCTATTTTCTTGCTTGATGCAAGTGCTTTTGGTTCAAGTACACTGTCAATCTCCCAGTTACGCTGGCAGTAAACACAGATCTGGGCACAAGTATTAAAAGGTTTTATGATGGAAACGATCGGGTAGCGTCTTGTAATTAATTCGATAGGTGAAGTATCATGTTCTCCCATAAAATCAAATGTTACATCGCGATCCCCTTTATGTTCTATCATTTTATCTACATATTCTTTGGGTGGAATTACCTGGGCTCTGACGGAATGATCATATCCGATTGACAACTTTCTATCCATTAAGCTTAGGTAATAAGGCGTTATGCCGAAAGCTATTTTATTTTTAACGGCGTTATTCACAGCTTCCTTTTGATCAGTTGTAAGTTCAATCAGATCTACCAGAGGTGCTGCATTTCTTATAACATTTTTTAAGTGCCACTGGTAATCATTCCAGTTGTCTTCATCACCTTTAAAATATCTTAAAATTCTCGATTTGTTTTCCTTACGCCAGCCAATTACTTCATCTTCCAGACCGGATGGATATTTCTTGAAATATTTTCGTACACTTGATCCTAAATCATCAAGGATTTCCATTCTTGCATTTGCAGCTTCTCTTCCTTTCATCTTCAAGAATTCCGGGATACCTTTTTTGACCTGTGCATTTTCAAGGTAAATATTTGATTTCCCGGTTACTCCCCTAAATAAGTTTATAAATTCAAGAATAAATCCGACGGAAATCTTATCTTTTAACTCATCGCGTTTATTCTGGGCCAGCTTCCAGAGACTATCGAGTGCAGAAAATTCTGTACGGAATTCGTTGATTGGACCGATAATGCTTCTGAAAACACGAATACATTCTCTCACTGTTGATTTTTCGAGAATATGAAGATCATTATCGATAGCAAATACTTTTCGTTCTGCTTTTTCGAGGTAATTATACATAGAATCACGGGCGGCTTCCAGATCCTTTGAATTCTTTAATATTTCGTAAATTTCAGGATTTGATTCCCAGAGCCTATGGATATATCCCTCATAATCAACTTCGAAATGAGGTTTAAACAAGCTGACTTCATCGGTAAAAACATCATCTAGTAATTTTGTGCTTAGCCATTTTAATTTTGGCGCTTCGGACGGGGATTTCTTTTCGGCGGCTTTTTTCTTTTCGGAATCAGTCATAGTTTCCATAACTGTCTCCTAAAGTAGTTGTAAATTAAGAATAGTATAAGGTTTATTATTTAAATAGTCAACTAAAAGTTGACAGTTGCGAAAACGGATTCTAACTAATTTTATGTTCATTTTTCAGGTGGAAGAATTATACATAAAAAATTTTTCTCCAACTCATAAAGTCAAAAAATTGTAGAAATAAAAATGTTTATTTATCTTTCCTAAAACCACTTTCCAATGATATGAATAGAATATTTGCCGTAATTCTTATTTGTCTTATTTCTTTTACTCAATTAACCGCAGGAGAAATTAAGCCCTTTAATCTTTCGCGAGACGGATTACAAAAAGAAACTATAATCTATTTCACATCAGGATGGAAGTATAGTGCAATATATAACAGCAATTGGGCTTCTCCCGGTTTTAACGACGGCAGCTGGACGGAAGTGAATACAATTCTAAACGACAGCTTTCCTTCCGACTGGAAGGGAACCGGCTGGTTCCGGTTTCATTTTACAATCGATTCTTCATTATTCAATAAATCTGTTTTTCTTCACATTTGGTCGGCAGGTAAGCAGAAGGTATATATTGATGGAAAATATATTGCAGAAAATTCAAATTGGAAACGCCCTAAGATTGTTGTTTTCAATCAGGAAAAAAATCACCTTCTGGCAGTTAAGTATACAAATAATGACCGCCTTTATTATGAAGATGCTGGCTTTAATCCGGGTTTCAGGATTGGTTTTGGAGACTTAGAAGAAGTAATGCACTCGGAATTAAAGGAGTTGAGAGGATATTCCGATGAACAAATGTTTTTCACTGCGATAACACTGGCGTTCGGACTTCTTCATTTCATATTATTCCTTTATAACAGGCAATTTAAAGAAAATCTTATCTACTCTATTTTCCTTTTTGTTTATGCAGCAAGCATTTTTGCCGATTATAATTCAAGCCTAGCTGTAAGCATAACAGAAGAGCTTTTTACTTTAAGAATCCATAGAGTTCTAATGTCGTTAACTCAGATTTTGGTTCTGCTTACTTTGTATTCAATTTTAAAACAAAAGATAGGATTATATTTCTGGCTGATAATTGCATTCTATTCTTTTGCTGCTACCGCCGCAGTAATAAAACCGGTTAACAATTTTATCTTTCTTCGGATAGGAATTATCTTCGTTTTGCTGGAGTGTTTCAGGATAACAATAAAAGCCTCAAAACAAAAAACCGAAGGAGTATGGATAATTGCAGCCGGTTTTTCGATTCTATTTATTTTCTCATTCTATGATTGGCTGCTGGATATGGATTTTATTAATAGGATAGGAAATTTTAATAATGGTTATCCTTACGGTACAATCGGCTTATTTATTTGTATGTCGGTTTTCCTTTCCAAGAGCTTTGCTAAATCGAACCAGAAGATAATCCAGCAGGAAAAATTAAATAAAGAGCAGGAAATTGAGAATAAATTTCTTGAAGCGGAAAATAAAAGGAAATCCCGCGAACTTGAAGATGCGCGTAAGCTGCAGCTGTCGATATTACCCAAATGTTTCCCCGAAGTAGCGCACCTTGAAATATCTGCTAGAATGAAAACCGCTGCAGAAGTTGGTGGTGATTACTACGATTACCATTTAGCTGGTGACGGAACAATTACTCTTGCTATTGGTGATGCTACGGGGCATGGCATGAAAGCAGGTATTATGGTAGCACTTATAAAGAGCCTTTTTGATGCAATGGCCCATACGTTTTTCATACCTGATTTTTTTAATCACTGTACCAGGACGATAAAAAAAATGAACCTCGGGAATCTTTATATGGGAATGACTATCCTGAAAATACAAAAATACAGGATTACGGCTTCAGCCGCAGGAATGCCTCCCTTCCTAATATACAGGAAAAGTACAGGTTCAATTGAAGATATTGTTCTAAAGGGGATGCCGTTAGGTGCATTTTACGACTTTCAATACCATCAGAAAATAATTATAGTAGGGCCGGGCGATATAATACTCCTTCTGACAGACGGTTTTGTAGAACTTTTTAATGTAAATATGGAAATGCTCGACATTGATGCGGCAAGAAATATTTTTTTAGATGCGGTTAGGAAAGACTCTCCCGATATTATAAAAGATTTATTAAATGCCGCAGACAAATGGCTGAACGGCAGCCAGCAGGCTGATGATATAACTTTCCTGGTTATTAAAGTAAAAGAAGAAGCAAAGAGTTAAAAACGATTTCTTAATCTTACTCTTCATCTATCTACGCAATTATTGAAGATTAAGATTAGGATTATTGGGGTTGTCCTAAAAGTTATATTGTCATTTCGACCGAAGGGAGAAATCTTGTGTTTTGTAAAGATTTCTTGTCCCGATTTAATCGACGATTTAATCGGGATCCCTCGAATTGGGTTAAAGGTCAAAAAGTGTTGCTGAAATATATGTAATTTGTTAAATAACATAATGT